>JAFWVJ010000020.1 GCA_017518295.1 Clostridia bacterium | reverse complement strand
TCTTGGTTTTATTTGTACTTTAATAGTACGATAAAGTTTCTAATTGTTTCTTTTTTGGCAATCAATGATTGCCGCTACGAAACATTACGCTTGGTTTTCTCTTACTCTCATTGTTTACTTTTCAATGTGCTTTTTGGCGATTAATAATCGCCGCTACTTTTGTAAGCAGCTTATGAATTATACTAATGTTAATTAGTATTGTCAACATGAATTTTAATTATTTTTTTAAATATAATTTCTTGTGATTATTTATGTTCACAAATTTCACGTGGACGTTTAATATATTAACATTTAGCATATTCATTGTCAACAATTATTTTTAATTTTTGGGCATAAAAAAATACTTAAAATCTCGTTCAAGAATTCAAGTAAATACTCTTAAATAATTGGCTTAAAAATAGCTTAATTTAATTACCTTCTTTACTACCCTCTATTCAAAATAATAATTTTGTGATTCGCTCTTCGCTTCTCACAATTGCTATTATAGCAGGGTTTCAAGCGTTTTGCAACAATTATTTTTTTAATCATTTCCGGGTGTAAAGTGCAGTATTGCTGCATTTAGCGCATATGAACATTTTCAAAAAAACCATGTTCTTAAAAAAACTTTTAAAAACATGGTTTTTTCTTACTTTTTAGCGGTCTTTATATGCTTCTTCAACTACATCTATTTCAAATATTCTATTATATACATCATCAGTTAAAAGAATTTTTGATACATCAAAATTATCTGCATCTTTTATACTATAAAAATTGCCATCTACTTCTCTATAAATCGTTCCTAAAGAAACTTTTATATCAACATATACATCATCATTATATACATATACATAGTTCCATACATTATCATCGTTTTTTGCTGTATAAACACCATGCTCGCCATCTTCTATATCATCGCCACTATCATATCTATAAAATTCAAGTTCAGATAATTTATTTAATTTTATATCTTCTTTATAATAAAAGTCTTTTCCATTAATATTTGTTTTTGAATATCCAGTTGAATCAAAAGTTCCTTCTATAATTTTATAATCTACACCATATGAACAATAAATATTATTTGTTTTAGATTCAAATCTATATTCACCAGGTCTAAAAAATGTTACACCTAAATCGCTATCATAATCATAATATAAATTTAAATAATACTTTGAACTAGATGTTCCTAATTGCCATGAAGGTTTTTTCTCTCCATTACCACAAGCAACTAATAAAATTGCAACAGCACTTAATAAAATAAATAACAAAACCTTTTTCATAATAATCCTCCTATTTTTATAAAACTTATGATTCAACAATTCCAACCAAACTATAATAATTAGTAATCATTACTAAGCAAACAATATTGATTAATATTACAAATATCCAAATTGCTATATTTATCTTTTTCTTTTTAATAGTTAATACAATTAAAAATACATTTAAAAGCAACATCACAATGCAAACAATAAGTCCACAAATATCTCTTTTAAAATCATCTTTAGATATTTCAACATTCAAATTTGATTTTTTATAAAACTCTTCAAAAGCATCGTAATAAGAATCTAGTTCTAAATTTTTAGTTTCATTTAAATTTGATTCAGCAATTGCAATTTTCTCTATATAAAAGTTACCATTTATTCCTAGTATATAAACTTCAAAACTTTTTGAATTTAGAATGTTTTCATTTTGTTTATAATATTCTAAAAAAGATTTACTATCTTTAAAATTCAAATCATTATTATCATCATAATAAAGATCAATACTTGAAATATCAGAAGAATTATTTAATAAAAATTCAAAACATTCTTGTCCTTTAAACTCTTTACCTAAAAATGCCAACACACCAAAATTATGCGAATAAGGATCTTTTGGATTTGGTGCCAAATAAGTTTCACCCCACAAAGGATTTTCAGCTTCTGCATATTCATATGTTTCATTTATGCTATTTGCAACAGTATAGATGTAACAAATATTATAAATGCTAAAAATAACTAAGAAAGTAATTAATACTATTCTTTTCATTTGATTCTCCTATTTAATCATTTTATTAAAATCATCTTCACTAATAATTGTTATTCCTAATTCTTGTGCTTTAGTAAGTTTAGAACCGGCTTCTTCTCCAGCTAGCACATAATTAGTTTTTTTAGAAACAGATCCAGAAACTTTTCCACCATATTTTTCAATTATATCCGACGCTTCTTTTCTTCCTAATGTTGGAAGCGTTCCTGTTAACACAAATGTCATTCCTTCAAATCTATTATCTACTATTTCTTTTTGTAGACCTTTCATGTTTAATCCAGCAGATTTTAATTTTTTAATCAAATCTTTTGTTTGAGGATTCTTGAAAAATTCGCAAATGCTTTCTGCCATTATTTGTCCTACTTCATGAATACTTGCTAATTCTTCTACACTAGCATTTGAAATTGCATCTAAATCTTCAAAGCTTTGCGCAATTATTTTTGCAGACTTTCCACCCACATGTCTTATTCCAAAAGAATTTAATAATTTATCTAAACTATTTGTCTTGGATTTATTAATTGCATTAATTAAATTATCTGCTGATTTATCGCCCATTCTTTCTAGTGCCATAATATCTTCTTTTTTAAGAGAATAAATATCTGCTACATTAGAAATCAATTTTGCATCTAATAATTGTTCAATAACAGCTGGGCCTAATCCTTCTATATCCATAGCATCTCTTGAAGCAAAATGTACTAAGCTCCTAAATAGCTGTGCAGGGCACTCTATACCTGTACATCTAACTACTGCTTCGCCTTCAACTCTTTCTGTTGGAGCGCCACATACAGGACACATAGTAGGCATCTTAAAAGATTTTTCTTTGCCAGTACGTTTATTTTTAAGAACTTCAACTACTTCTGGAATTACATCTCCTGCTTTTTGAATATATACAGTATCACCTATTTTAATATCTTTTTCATTTATAAAGTCTTCATTATGAAGAGTAGTTTTAGAAATAATTGAACCAGCAACAGGAACAGGGTCTAAAATTGCAACTGGAGTTAAAGCTCCTGTACGCCCAACTTGAATTACTATATCTAATACTTTGGTTTCTTTTTTCTCTGGTGGATATTTATATGCAACAGCCCACTTAGGGACTTTAACAGTTGTACCAAGTTCGTCTCTTTGTTTTAAATCATCCACTTTTATTACTGCACCATCTATATCGAACGGAAGCGTTGGTCTTAAATCACCAATCTCTTTTATTGCAGCATATATTTCATCAATTGTTTTACATTTTTTACTATATGGAATTACATTCATACCTAATTCTTTCATATATTGTATAGAATCATAATGAGATGTAATTTCGTGGCGACTACTAGTCGATGCTACGATACTTTGCATATTAAAAATAAATACACTTAAATTTCTAGATGCCGTCACCTGCGAATCTAATTGACGAAGCGAACCTGCTGCAGCATTTCTACAATTTGCAAAAATCTTTTCGCCAAGTGCTTCTCTTTCTTCATTTATCCTATCTAATTCTTCTCTAGGAAGATATACTTCTCCTCTAACTGTAATTGTTACTTTTTCAGTAAGTTTTGATGGAATAGTTTTTATAGCTTTAAGATTTTCTGTAACATCTTCACCAACTAAACCATTTCCACGAGTAGATCCTCTAACTAATACGCCGTCTACATATTCTAAAGAAACAGATAATCCATCTATTTTAGTTTCTACACAATAAGTAGGGTTTTCTACTTCTTTTTCCACTCTATTCAAAAAATCATTAACATCTTCTAAATTAAAAACATCTTGTAAACTTTGAAGTGGAACTTCATGAGTTACTTCACTAAATTTTTCATTCACTTTACCTGTAGCAACTATAACCTGAGTTGGTGAATCTTTTGCAATCAATTCAGGGTGCTCTTTTTCTATATTTCGAAGCTCCACCATAAGCATATCATATTCAAAGTCACTTATCTCTGGTTCATCATCGTTATAGTACTTAGAAGCATAATAATTAATTTTATCTTTTAGTTCATTATATTTCTTTTCAATACTAGTCATACTTTATTATCGTTTCCTCCACTAGTTTCTTTTTTTATTATATCTAATCTTATAATTGCAATTAATGCTCCAACAAACTCAAGTGCAGTAACTATCATGCCAACATATGCTCCAACATGGAGATCATAAAAGAAAAATGCTATCGGTTCTATAAGAGCAACAACTCTAAACTTTCTTAAATCGCTTTGCCATAAAGCCCATGTAAAAGCTAAAGTGCTTAATAATGGGATGGTGCTAAATATATCTTGATACGATAATCCTCCAGATATTATTCCTATTAATAAGAATAAAATTAATACAAACAATGATTTAGGCTTATTATTCTTCTCAAATTGATAATAAACAATACTTCTTATAATAGCAATAATACAAATAATCATCCCTGGCCAAGCATACAAAAATACATATTGAAGAGCATACATTATATTTGCAAATATAAATGCAAGTAATACTGTAAGTTTTTTCTTTTGGTTGTCGCCTATTACTGTACCTATTAAGCCAAACGCTCCAAATACTTGAGAAATAATTTCAAAAGTAGTCATATATTATCCTCTTTTTTATTTTGATTCTAATATTTCATCTTTGCTTACTTTTATATAGTCCCATCCAGAAAATACTGAAGCAATAAGCGAAATGCACATAGCTATACTCATTAATATATTTAATACATATTGAGCTGTTCCACCAACAAATATACTTTCTGTATTTCCTTCTACAAACATAAAGAAAGGACTAGCACATAAAAATGCTAAAATAATTGCTATCATTTGAGATACAGTTTTTACTTTGCCATACCAAGAAGCTGCTACTACATTTCCTTTTTTAGCTTGAAGCATACGAGAAGCAGCAACCAAAAGTTCACGAGCTTCTGTAATGATTACAATCCAAGCTGGTATCATTCTAAATTCAACTAATACTAATAAACTTGCAACAACTAATAATTTATCTGCAATAGGATCTAAGAATTTACCAAATGTTGTTATTAGATTTTTCTTTCTTGCAATATGTCCATCAAAATAATCTGTGATTGATGCTAAGCAAAATATCGCAAGTAATATTAAGTTACGTATTGGAATGAATCCTACTGTAGCATCTAAAGACTCAACAGGTATATATGCAATAATAACCAATACTGGAACTAATAACATTCTTAAACAAGTTAATTTATTTGGCAAATTCATATTAAATATCTCCTCTCAATTTTTCTATGGCGACCTATGGTCGCCGCTACGTACCATCGGTTATCGATCGCTATGGCGACCTATGGTAGCCACTACGAAAGTTGGTAATTCACCAACAAAATAATTATACCTTAAAACAAAAAAATAAGCCACAATATATATGGCTTATTTCTATAAATATATTATGTAATTCTCGCTATTAAATCATAGTCCATTGCATCTGTAATCTCTACTTTTACAAAGTCCCCTATGATTAATTCTTTACTATTTTCTACATAAATTACTCCATCAGTATCTTCTGGCACTTCTCTATAAGAACGTCCAACATAATACTTACCGTCTTCAGTAATATTTTCTAATAATACTTCAAATTCTCTTCCAATTAGTTCTTTGTTATTATCTTTTGAAACCTTCTTTTGAATTTTCATTATTTCATTTGCTCTTTGCTTTTTTATTCTAGTAGGCAAATGACCATCTAATTTAACAGCAGGTGTACCTTCTTCTTTTGAATAAGCAAAACATCCTAATCTATCAAATTTAGCTTCTTTAACAAATTCTTTTAATTCATTAAACTCATCTTCAGTTTCACCAGGAAAACCTGCAATTAAAGTTGTCCTTAAAACTACATTTGGAATTTCTTTTCTTATCTTACTAATAATTTCTTTAATATGCTTACCAGTTGTTTTTCTTGCCATTCTTTTAAGCACATTATCAGAGATATGTTGAATTGGCATATCAAAGTAGTTTACTATCTTCTCTTCTTCTTTAACTACATTTATTAATTCATCGGTAATAGATTCTGGATATGCATATAAAAATCTAATCCATTTAAAATTCATTTTGCAAAGCTTTCTTAAAAGTTCAGGAAGCTTTTGTTCTTTATACAAATCTACACCATACTTAGTTGTATCTTGTGCAATTACAATTAGTTCTTCTAATCCTTTATCACTTAGCTCTTGCGCTTCTTTTAAGATATCTTCCATTGGCCTACTTATATAAGGTCCACGAATTTTGGGTATCGCACAATAAGTACAATTATTGCTACAGCCTTCAGCAATTTTTAAATATGCATAATAACCATTAGTTGAGATCTCTCTATCAAAATAGCTTAAATTATAATCTTGTTTTGATAACTTATATTGATTATCACCAAATTGAGTTTTATTTTTAATTAGTTCTTCAACTTTTGCATATAAATCATCATATTCATCCAAAGAAATGAATAAATCAACTTCTGGAAGTTCTTTTATTAAGTCATCTTTATATCTTTGAACCAAGCATCCAGTAGCAACTAACAACTTACAGTTATTTGCTTTATACTCTGCCATTTCAAGTAATGTATCTATTGCTTCTTTTTTTGCACTATCTATAAATCCACATGTATTTACTATAATGATATCAGCATCTTCTGGATTAGCAACAATATCAAATCTATGCTTTTTAAATAAACCTATCATCATCTCAGTATCAACTAAGTTTTTGCTACAACCTAGAGAAACGAATCCTATCTTCACCATTAGCACTTCCTTTTTGTAGTTTATTGTATATTTTTTAAGACATTTAAAATGTTTATATAAGCCTAACTTTAAGTATATATTTTAAAAAGCCACCCTCACCGTCCCTTCGGGACACCCTACTTTTTAAAATATATACTTAAACGGCTTACTAAATATAGTTTAGTCTTTAAAATTATACAATAAAGTACAAAAATGTGCAATATTATGTTTACTAAAGATTGAATTTCGATACTTCTATAATAATCACAAAATAAAAAAACGGAGCAATAATTAGCTCCGTGTATTTTTTTATTCTTCAAATAATGCTTTAGCAAAATCTGTTGCATCGAATTTTTGCAAATCATCAATTTTTTCTCCTACTCCAATATATTTAATAGGAATGTTCATCTCTGAGCAAATACCAATAACTGCACCGCCTTTTGCTGTTCCATCTATTTTTGTTAAAACCAATCCTGTGATATTTGTTACTTCACTAAATTGCTTTGCTTGTGAAATCATATTTTGACCAGTAGTACCATCCAATACAAGTAGAATTTCTTTTGATGCATTTTCTAATTCTCTATCTACTATTCTTTGAATCTTTCCAAGTTCATCCATAAGATTTTTCTTAGTATGCAATCTTCCTGCTGTATCTACAATAACAACGTCATAGTTTTCTTCTTTTGCTTTTTTGATACCATCAAAAACAACTGATGCTGGATCAGAACCTTCATTTTTTCTAAAGAATTCAACTTCTGCTCTTTGTGCCCATACTTCAAGTTGTTCTATAGCAGCTGCTCTAAAAGTATCTGCTGCTACCACCATTACTTTTTTACCTTCAGCTTTTAATGAATGTGCTATCTTTCCTATTGATGTAGTTTTTCCTGCTCCATTTACTCCAACCATCATGATAATTGATGGCTTTGTTTCTAAATTAATCGATGTATCATTTTTTGTTAAGACTTTCGCAATTTCATCTACAAGTGCTTCTTTTACTTTATCTGCATCTTCTATTTTTTGCAATTTTACTCTGTTTCTTAAATTTTCTATTATCTTTGAAGAAGTTTCTACTCCAACATCCGAAAGTATAAGTGCTTCTTCCAAAGCTTCCATTAAATCTTCGTCAACTTTTCTAAAGTTGGCCATTACTTCATTTACTCTATCATTAAAGGCATTCTTTGTTTTAGAAAGCCCTTGTTTTAATTTCTCAAAAAATCCCATTTTGTACTCCTAAATTTTCTCTACATTTGCTAATATATTTTTCATTTTTACTATAAGTGTATTTTGTTTTTCTATAATTTGATCGTACTGCTCTAGCTTCATTCCTTTTGTAAGAATAAGATCTAAAATTTCATCTATCTCTTGTGAAACATTGTGAGCATCTTCATTTAAAGTTTTGGTAGATTCTTGCAAAAACTCAAGCAAGTTCTTTAATTCATTTAACTTTTCATCAGAAATAGATGTAGTATTTTCAGATACTTCTATTTTTAAATCATTAATTTTTTCTGCAGCAACTTTAATTTGTTCACTTAAATTTGATTTGTACTTTTCAATTTCTTTATTATTCTTCTTGATAATATCTACTTTTGCTTGTTTAGATTTTGAAAGAGCCATAAGTTGTTCAATTGTTAATGACGGAATATCTGTTGCATTTTCATCTCCATCCGCAGCACAAACACTTACAGAAAAACATAATGTTATAGCTAACATTAACATTAAAAGTATTTTTTTAATCATGGCTGCACCTCACTTTCTAGCGAGGCATCTAATTTATTTTCATCAACTGTAGGTACCTTACCTACAACTTCCAACAAACCTTTTAAAGCATCATCCAATTCATTTAACACTTGTTGTTTTTCTTGATTTGATGTATTTATATCTGATGTAATAACGGGTTCTTGCATATTATTATCTGTTACATCAATAATTGTATTTGGCATCTGAGTTGAATTATCTGTATTATCCTTTACATTATTATTTTCAACCTTATTGTCATTTGATACCTGATTATTCTTTGGTGCTTCATCTTCTTTTTGTATTTTATCATTATTTTCTTTATTATTTTTATTATCTTTTGAACCTTTATCTTCTACTTTTGATTCTGAATTATTATCTTCCGGATTAGAAGGAACTAAACTTGGTTCTCCACTTTCTATAGTTTCGGCTTTAGATTCTCCAGAATGTTCCAAATTTTTTATCTCACCCGAATTTGTTTTGATAGGAGTAGTGACTGGTTTTTTAACTACAACATCGTCTCTAAATGATAAGTAATGCATGAATATAAAAATCAACGCAATTACAAGAAGTATTATCATAATTGTTGTAATCTTCATAATATTATTCTTATTCAATACCATTCACCCTCCTTTCTTTATTATTTTTCGTTTTGCTCTTGAAGATTTGTAGGAATCTTAACAGTAATCTTAGTTCCCTTATTTTCTTCACTTTCTACATTAATTGTTCCTTTATGCATATCTACAATGTTTTTTACAATATTTAGACCGTAGTCCTGCTCCATTAGTTGCATCGCCGTACTCATTAGCTGTATAGAACTTATTAAATAGATATGATATTTTGTCTTTCTTTATTCCTGCACCTGTATCTTCTATTTGAAATATTGCATTTTTATCTTTTCTATTAATTACTAATTTAATGTAACCTTTTTCAGTAAATTTGTATGAATTATTAATAACGTTTATTAATATTTGTCTAATCTTATCCTTATCTGCGTACAATTCAACATTTTTGACCTTTTCTTCAAATAAGAATTTAACACCTTTTTCAGTAATCATTGGCTCTAATTCAAGTTTAACATCTTTTCCTAAATTATTTAGATTAAATCTTTCTTTGTTTAGTTTAGTTGAACCTGATTCTAATTTAGCTACCTCAACTATTTCATGAGTAAGTCCTTTTAATCTATTAGCTTCATCATAAGCTATCTGTAAATATTTCTTTTCGTCTTCTGGTTTTATTACTCCATCTAAAATACCTTTTAAAAATCCGATTATAGATGTAAGTGGTGTTCGAAGTTCATGAGAAACATTTGCTACAATATCTTTTCTCATTTGTTCTGCAACCGATATTTCTCGTTTCATTATATTAAATGATCTTGCCAAGTGGCCAATCTCATCTTTTGAATCAATTTCTATATCTGGCACATCTCTTCCACGACCTATATCAATTGCATAATTACTTATTTTTACTATAGGCTCTGATATTCTAATTGAACTTCTTAAAATTGCAAATCCACTAATTAAAATTGTTATAGCTATAATTCCAAGCATAGTTTGAAGAACTTCTCTTGAAACACTATTTAGTTCTGTCATAGGTGTAAATAACAAAATTACTCCTGATATTTGTTCATTATATTCAAGTGGCATTCCAACATAAATCACTTCATCTTCTGAACTTAGTTTAATTGGATTCATTCGCTTAATTGTTGATCCATTCATAATCTCTGTCATATCTGACAATATTTGAGTATTTAGATTAATATTGCTTTCTCCATCTCCAATTGAAAGTGAACTAGTATCTGGATTTAATATATATATTTTGATATTTGAAATATAACTCATGGCATTTATCCATGAATTAAGCTCAACTCTCGTAATTTCATTGTTATAATATCTTTCCATCAGTGCATTTACTCTGTTACCTGCATTTTCCAAATTTTGCTCGGCCTGCAAAGTGAATTCTCTATAGAAAATGCTAACCATAAAGAAAGAAATGATAATTATTATTACCAAAAACAACGATAAGTACGTGAAGAAAAGCTTCATATAAATACTTTTCGACATCTCTTACTTCCTTCTTACTTTACTTCAAATTTATATCCAACGTTCCATATAGTTTTTATTTCCCATTTGTTCTTTGAACTAGCTAGTTTTTCTCTTACGCTTTTTATATGAACGTCTACAGTACGAGTGCCGCCAAAGTATTCGTAACCCCATACTTTATCTAATAGTTGTTCTCTAGTAAAAACTTGATTTTTATTTGTCATAAAGAAATGTAAAAGTTGAATTTCTTTTGGTTTTAAATCTTTTACTAATTTTCCATTTAATGTAACTTCATAAGTATCCATATTTAATTTTAGATTGTCTACTTCAACTTCTTGAACTACTTTTTCTTCTTCTTTTACATTCTTTCCTTCTTCACGTCTTAAATGTGCATTTATTCTTGCCAAAACTTCAACTGGTTCAAATGGTTTAACTATATAATCATCTGCTCCAATATTTAGTCCTTGTACTTTATTTTCTAATGTATCCAATGCTGTAAGCATAATAATTGGAACATTAGAAAATTGTCTAATCAATTTACATGCTTCCCATCCATTTATAACTGGCATCATAACGTCCAATATAATTAAATCTGGTGATTCTTTTTTTGCAACTGTAACTGCACTGCTTCCATCATAAGCAAATACAGTATCGTATCCTTCGTTCTTTAAATAAATGTTTAATAGTTCACAAATATTTTTATCATCATCGACTACTAAAATTTTTTTCAACGCTACTTCGCCTCCACAACTTTTCTTACACTATGCTCTCTTTTTTGCTATTTCTTGATGCTTAATAGTCATGACTTCGTACCGGCGAGCAGTGCTCGCCATGGCGGTCGATGACCGCCGCTACGAATGATTTAATAAATAACAAAAAAGAGAGCACATAATTTAAGAGCATAACACCCTTAAAATCGCCTCTCTTTAAGCAAACGCTATATATAACGTTCAGAGATTGTTATAAACATCTTAAAAGAAATGTGTGGTAATCCACATTCTTTTAAGAGAAATTCAAGATAAATAATGCTACTCGTTCATATATTCGCGAGAGTAGTTACGGATATATAAATTTGTGGTATCAAATATCTATTATTTCCAATATTTATAACTTTTGCAAGCGTTCTGCGCTCTGCAATAATAATATACAATAATTTTTAAAAATTGTTAAGTAATTTGTTAAAAAAATGTAAAATAGCTAGTTTGGCTTTCCTTCGCCCAAAAGCCTTTGAACGTCTTTTAGGAAGATTTTTCTTACAATTTTAGGCATACTTTCTATACTTTGATGTAATTCTTCATTATTTCTCTTTAAATCGCTATTTTCAGCCACCAATTGCCTTATTTTTTCATCTTTTTGAGCCATAACTTCTTTATAATTTAAAAATAGTTCTTTCGCTTCATCGATTTTTTTGTTTTCAGCTTCCAAAGCTTCTATAATTCCATGTAATTTAATATTCTCAGCCTTTAATTCACTGATACTTTCTTTCGAATTTGAATTATTTTGTGGCTTTTTTGGAGGTGGTATTGTAAAATCATCCACTTCGATTTCAACCGGCTGATTTACGTTAACTTTTTTTGGTGCTCCTTCATCTAGTTTAGCATATTTTTCTGGATTATCGATTGCATCCTTTCCATATGCTTTTTCTATTGCTTTAATTACTTTATCCAAAATATCATAAGCTTTTTCATCTATCTTTTGTTTTTCAAGAGGGATTGTACTATCTACTTTAATCTCGGGGTCTTTTTCCATTTTTGATTCAATGTCACGAATCATTTCTTTTGGAATTAAACTATATTCTTCTTTAGATAAACAATCTAAAACTAAATATGCTTGATAATAAGCTTTAGCTTTTGTCATTTAATCCACTTCCTCATTTGTTTTTATTTACATGCAAACCTTTCGCTGAAATAATAATGTCTACAACATTCATTGCAGTTAATCTATCTATTTCTTTTCTTAGTTTAGCTTTATAATCTGCAAGTGCAGGCCTTACTATAACTCCATATTCTACTATAACATCTATATAAACCGTTATTCCTAAGTTCGATTTTTCAACGTTAATTCTTTGAATTTTATAAATAGCACTAAAGCTTTTTGAAACATATTGAACAATTGATTTAAAAACATTATCCGAAATTGTGTACTTTCCTAGATAACTAAAAGTAGGTCTAATTAAAGATTTTTCCATTAGAACTGGTTCAGTATTTCTACCTTTCCACTTAAAGATTTGAAGTGGATCTAAAAGATATCCAGAAAAGTCTTTTTTAAGTTCAAATGTAGGCACTGGAATAACATGTTTTCCTCCAGACATTCTTGCACTTCTTGCTGCAGCTATCTCTTCTGGCGAAGAAACATCTTCTATATAAATTGTTTCTTCGATTTCTGGAAGTTTTAGGTTTCTAACAATCTTTTGAACCATATCATCTGAAGTTCCTAAAATTAAAATGCTCTCTGGATTTTCTTCTTCCAAAGCTTTTCTAGCTTCTTCTACTTGCCCATCAAAAGAAAACAAAGCTCTTTTTACTGCTTCTATTTTTGTAGATGCTTTCTTAGCTGAATCACCACAAATAACTTTGTTGCCTTTTATAATAATAGCATCATCTATTATATAATCGGTATTTTTCATCTTAGCTACCATTTGAGCACGATGACTTTTTCCAGTACCACTTGGCCCAACAAATGCAAAAACTCTCAAAGCTTTATCTCCTTTCTTAAAAAAGTACAATATATCATTATAATTATACATAAACTAAACTCATTTTAAAACATATGTAGCTAAATTGTAATATTAGCTTAAGTAATAAAAAAGAGGTTATTTAAAATAACCTCTCTAACTTTTTTAAATATTCTATTGAACAGCTGGTCCTTTATATTCATCTCCATTGAAACCTAAAATTAAGTAGAATATTGGAGCTAAGAAGAATAATCCTGCTGCAAATCCATTACCATGTCCAAATGCTCTAGATAATCCAGCACAAACTTTTGCAATAATAACAATCATCCAAATACCAGTAACTATAACACCAATTGAAGAAATCAAAGTAAGAATACCCATGCTACCTACTGCATCTGTACTACCACCAGCAACTGCAGAAAGTGAACCAAGCATTATACCAACGCTTCCAACCATCATTAAAATATAACAAATTGTGAAAATAATTGTCAAAATTACATACTTTAAGAATTTCTTTCCAGATATCTTAAACAATATATAAGCATTATATATTGGTATAAGAGCCTTCCATCCTTTTTCTCCTGCTTTTGTAAAAATCTTCCACAAACCAACAAGACCCATAATTCCAAAAATACATGCAATAATAATCGAAAATGCATTTGGAGCTTGATTTGTTTGTTGTGCTGCCGCGATTAATTCTGAATAATCGTAATCCATTTAAGTTCCCCCTTAATTATTTTTTTATAGTCTCATAGATGATTAAAAATATAAGCTAATTATCTATGACATCTAAACTAATATAATTATATATATGCTAAAAATATTAGTCAACAATTCTCATCATGTTTACTCTACCTTGATCATCAATTTCAATAACTTTAACAATAACTTTGTCTCCAACCGAAACTACATCTTCAACTTTTTCAACTCTTTGTTTATCTAATTTAGAAATGTGAATCATTCCTTCTTTTCCAGGAGCAACTTCTACAAAAGCACCAAAGTTCATTATTCTTACAACTTTACCTTCATAAACTTTTCCAACTTCTAAATCCATAGTGATATTGTTAATCATTTCAACTGCTCTATTAGCTCCTTCAGAATCTGTTGAAGCAATAAACACTCTACCATCATCTTCAATATCTATCTTAACACCAGTTTCTGCAATAATCTTATTGATAGTTTTTCCACCGCTTCCAATAACATCTTTAATCTTTTCTGGGTCAATAGACATAGTAATAATCTTTGGAGCATATTTAGAAATTTCTGGTCTAACTTCTGGAATTGCTTTAAGCATAACATTATCTAAGATATATTCTCTTGCTTTATGAGTTCTTGCAAAAGCTTGTTCAATAATATCATATGTTAAACCATCTATTTTAATATCTACTTGAATAGCTGTGATACCTGCTTTTGTACCAGCAACTTTAAAGTCCATATCGCCAAAGAAATCTTCTATTCCTTGGATATCAGTAAACATTACATATCTTGATCTATCATTATCATCAGTTACAAGACCTGTAGAAATACCAGCAACTGGAGCTTTTATTGGAACACCAGCAGCCATAAGAGCCATTGTAGATCCACAAATACTTCCTTGTGAAGTAGAACCATTTGAAGATAATACTTCTGATACAACTCTTATTGTATATGGGAATTCTTCTTCTGATGGAATAACTGGAACCAATGCTCTTTCCGCAAGTGCACCATGTCCAATTTCTCTTCTACCAGGAGATCTTACACCTCTTGCTTCACCTACGCTATATGGAGGGAAGTTATATTGGTGCATATATCTTTTAGATGTTTCTTCATCTAGTCCGTCTAATTCTTGCTCATCAGCTTTTGTACCTAATGTACAAATTGAAAGAACCTGAGTTAATCCTCTGCTAAACAATGCACTACCATGAGTTCTTGGAAGAATATCTACTTCTGCAGCAAGTGGACGAATCTCATCTAATTCCCTTCCATCTACTCTTCTATGCTCTTCTAATGCCATGTGTCTTACAACTGTCTTTTCTAATTTGTAAAGAACATCTGCAAGCTTCATTTCTTTTTCATCAAATTCTTCGCCATATTTTTCTACACAGTAAGCTTTAACTTCTTCTGTAAGATTTGTTACGTTTGCATCTCTTTCATTTTTATCTACAACACATACTGCTGTCTTCATCTTATCTTCAAAGTTTGCTTTGATTTCTTCAAAGAAATCATGATCAACATCTGCAGAAATGTATTCAAATTTTGGCTTACCAATTTCGGCTTGAATTTTTTCGATAAATTCACAAATCTTAATTATTTCGCTATGACCTTTTTTGATAGCTTCAAGCATTAAATCATCAGGAATTTGGTCAGCACCTGCTTCAATCATTGATACTTTTGTTTTTGTACCAGCAACTGTTAAATTTAATCTATTGTGCTCTCTTTGTTCTAATGTTGGGTTAATAACTAATTCATCATTAACATATCCAACTGAAACTGCAGCAGTAGGTCCATTAAATGGGATATCTGAAATTGATAGTGCTGCAGATGTACCGATTTGTGCTGCAACTTCTGGTGAACAATCAGGATCAACTGAAAGTACAACAGCATCAATACATACATCATTTCTTAAATCTTTTGGGAATAATGGACGAATTGGTCTATCAATTGCACGTCCAACTAATATTGCTTTATCTGCTGGTTTTCCTTCTCTTCTATTGAAAGATCCTGGAATTCTACCAACTGAATAAAGTCTTTCTTCATAATCTACTGATAGTGGAAAGAAATCAATTCCTTCACGTGGTGCTTTAGAAGCAGTAGCGTTTACCAACACACATGTATCACCATACTTAACTAAAACACTTGCATTTGCAAGAGCTGCCATCTTACCTGTTTCAATAGTAAGAGGTCTACCTGCTAGTTCCATACTGTAACTTTTTAACATATTTTTTCTCCTTTACATTTTTATATGGGATTTTATGCAAATTACAGTAGTTGTAAGCTCTAAGTTAATTAATAAAAATTAGCTCACAGCTTACACCTACTATTACGTAACTTTGCTAAAATCCGGATATATTTTACTAGAATAGGGCCAATTTATCAATATAAAAAGCCAATTATTTCTATTAATTTAAGCTAAAAAATACCCTCAAATGCCAATTTATAACATTTGAGGGCAATTTTTCATTAATGTGTCTTATCTATATCTTTTTCTATTCTATCTGTTGAATATACTGCTACTGGATAGTATCCATCTTGAATTGTAAAATCTACTGTCTTATCTGAAGCTGGCAAATTAATTTTAACTTTTTCAGAAGCTATATCAGCATTTTCAACTTTCCACTGACCACTATCATTTGATGCTTTATTATAACTTAGATAAGTAAATCCTTCTTTATCTTTTGTAGCAATCTTAAATGCTACAACTATACTTCCACCTTTTACAACATTCTTTGAACTATCAACTACTTCTAATGTTCTAGGTAGATAATATTCAGCATACCAATGACCAAGTGAATTCACAAGCGCATCTTCATTTATTCCTAAAATACCTGCCTTAGTATTTCCAAGATATTCATTGTTCTTAGTAATTGCATCTACTCTTCCATTATCTACATATTGTAATTCTGGAGTATTATTAAATGTCTTTGAGGTTTTATTATATGTTGTAAATCCTATCTTATTTACTTCTGCTGTATCTAAAGTACCTTTTGCATAATTAATATATGGCATTCTAAGAGTACTTGGAATTAAAAGCATATTATATTTACCAGTATTTCTTGGAACTAAATGAGAGAAGTTAGAATATTGATTTGCTAAACTTCTATATCCTAATAATGCATTACCATTTGCAATATTTAATACATTATTAAGAGCTTTCATCTCATTTGCTTTTTTGATTTCCAAAACAACTTCAGGACTTGAAGTTCTAAATGAATCATTTAATGATGCTGTATATGCTCCATCTTTTGCTACTATCACACCTTTATCATTTGCAAATTGAACTTTTGCATTATTTGAATCTATATAATTAAATGTAACATTTTGTTTAACTCCGTTTGCATCATAATAATATAGCTTTGGAACAATTTTTATTGAATCAGATTTAATTCCTTTAGTATTTATACTAAAGTAGAATTTTCCTCCAAGCATCATTCCATATTTCCATGTTGTTGGTTGAGTATTATTATTTCTTGCTGCTTTATCAAATACATTACTAATATTTGGAGTAACTAATCTTTGACCTATTGGTAAAGTATCAGCTTTATATTCTCTTCTTAAATTATTATTTGTAAATAAAGAAGTTCTCCAATAATTAATAGTTCCTTCATTTATGTTTGTAACCGTGAAATCATATAATTTTCCTACAACACCAATTCTAATTGTTTTATCTTCTATCCATGGTTGATTTACAGTATCTTCAATATGTAGTAATGCTTCATATGGATTTGCATCACTCAATAATTTTTCAACTACCCATGATGGAAGCCTGAAATACAATTTAAATGTCTTTGTTGTGCTGGAAGAAGCAACATTTCCTACATCTTCAATTACTAGTTTTGTTCCCTTTGCTAAAAACTTACCATTTGTACCTGTCTTATTTGTATTTCCAAAATAATATACATCAAATGGCATTGTACATTCTATTTTAGAACCAGTTGTTATTCTATTATAGTTTTCTACATAAACATCTAAGCTAAATATTTCATCTAGAGTAATTAACTTACTAGCATCCTGAGTTTTGTATGGATTTCCAACTTCTTCTTTTTCAGGATCATTAGGATCAGGAATGCCACCTATTACTGGTGAATTTTCTGGGAAAATCTTTCCATCTATTTCTGGAATCTTATTGTAGTAGAATGTTATCTCTAAATCCTTATCCATCTTCATAGTTACTTCACTCTTATCGTCATTTACTTTAGTAACTAAAGAAGGATCTGAAATATCGTACTTATTTATAAATGTATATCCTCCAAAAATATCTTTACCTTCTGTATGAGCTTTTGCAGTTTGTAATGATCCTTTATCAAAATCTGTACTATCTTGATATTTCTTACCATCAAACTCAATTACTTCTCCAGTAAAAATATCTACATGTTTAACTGTCATTGTTCTTTGTTCTGCATAATCATATTTGATAGAAATCAAATTGTCACCAGCATTAAAGAATTGTAAGCCTGCTACATTTGATGCAAGTTTTGCAAGTAAACTTACTTCAGTAAATATTTTTCCACCATCAGTAGTATTTCTTGATTCCAAACTTGTATAGCCTGTATTACCAAGAGCATATTCTGATTGTCTAATCATTACATTTACATCTTTAATTCTCATTCTATTTTCGCCCATTATGTACGAACCAATAGACTTAAGCCACATTGTCTTTTTAAGTGATTTACCCGATAACTTTGATAATGAAGTTCTAATCTTGTCGCTTATATTTCCGCTTCCACTAAATATATCATATATACTTTGAACCTCATCAGGTGTTAATTCATAATAATCTAAGAATTTACTAAAGTTAATTTTTACTCTCTTATCTTCAAATCCTGGAGCTCCAGAAAAGATTTCTCTTTCTGGTTCTGTTACTACATGGTGTACAACTTCTACAGAAGGATTTGTTATATCTAATCTTAAATAAATAAATGTAATTGTATAGTCTTTAGAGCTTTCTGAAAGCTTAACTGTTACTTTTTCATCTTTACCTGTTGCAATTGCTTCACTTTCACTTGTAAATATTTTTCCTTCTCCAACATAATATCTATCGTATTTATAATATGTTGTATTTGACATTTTCTTAGTTACTGAATAATCTTGTGCAATAGGATTACCATCATTATCATTTTTTAAGATAATAGGATTTGGTGATTGCTTACATCCTAAATAATATCCAGAACCTGAAAATGTCTTAACCACATTTCCGTTTCCATCTACTGCTATATGTCTATAAGATACCGTGCAAGAAATCTTTTTATAAGTATAATAAAAATCAATTGTATGATCTGGATCTTCTTGTGTGCTATTATAAGATACCTTATAAGCACCATCTAAAGAAGCAGGTCTTTGTGTAGGTGTGGAAATTCCTTTTGTATATTTGCTTCCTTTATATTCATGTCTTGGTAATAAAGCATCGCATTCATTTTGATTTACTGTTCCTTTTCCATAAGCAACTGCTCTATCTTCTGTTTTGATAGTTTTGATTACTTTTCCATTATCATCTACCACTAACCAATTAACTCTTATTCTTCCACCTTGTTTTTCAAGCCATGGAGTTGTAACTTCATCTGAGCCACCCGGATAGCTAAATGTACAAGTATTATCAAATTCTCCATCAATTTTATTTGTATTAAATTCTATTGTGCCATTTTTAAATTCATCTTTTAATTCAGAATAAATCACTAACTTAAATTCTGGAACTGTTGCATTATTTCCTAAAGAATTAATATATCCTGTAAAATTCCATGTAACTTTATTTCCAGAGATAGTTACATTCTTTTCTTCATCTTTATTACGACTGCCACCAACATAACATTCATAAGTAATACTAGAACCATCTTTTAAAATTTCATCATTTATATAGTCTTCGATGTAATAACTTGATGAGCTACTCATTTCCATCTTGCTTAAAATCTTGTCTAGAGCGCTTTTAATTGCATTTACTAGTTGTGTTCCTTCTAGACCATCTGTAACTATAGCAACATGATCATTTGTATTTTTATTTGCATTTTCGCTATAGCCATCTGTATTGGTTAAACTTTTTACTAAATCACTAGAAGAACTATTTGGCATTATAATCATATAAATTTCTGTATTATAATTCTTTCTTAATTCTTCTGCTATTATTGAATAATACTTATTACCAGCATTATCACCATCCCAAAGAATGCCTTCATAAGCGCCTGTGCCCCAACCATTAGCATCTTTTATTTTTTTATAAATTCTTCCTCTAACAGAGGCATCGTTTGGATAAGGCATAGCATCCGTTATGAATAATATGTATGACTTTCTTCCATTTTGTCCATCTTTATAAAGCTGACTAAAATAATATTGTGAGAACATTAATGGTAAGTCAAAGTTTGTATTATTATAATTAATTCTTATTGCTCCACCCCAAGATGTAGCACTAGTTTGTGAATCTTTTATGCTATTTTGGAATTTTACTGCTCCTTCGATTTGATCATTAAGAGAAGTTTTCATCCATTCTCTTATTTCAGCACCGTAGTTATCTACCATGCTCTTATATAATGTTGCTTTTTCAGCCGCTTCATTGCCTGAAGTTTTTACATAGTCTTTTGCAGAAGACCAGCTCTTACTGTATCCTAAGCCTGGAGCATATCTGTGATCACTTGCAAAAACCAAACCTTTTTTGTTAAAAGCAAATAACCTAGATGAATAAGCTATATATGAAACTGTATTTCCACCAATATTTATTTCTTTTAACATCTTTGCTACTGTACCAGAATGTTCTTTTCCTTTTTCTTCGGTATCTTTACCTAAAATAGCTGCATCATTCATAGTAACCCAGTGTCCAACTGAAGTACCAGATCTATCAAAAACAACCATAATATCTGAGTCTGCAATTGGAGGAGCTTTTACAGGAGTAACTTTAATTTCTGTTTTTACTTTAGTCTTATTAGCATCATCCCAAGAAGAAGATTTTGTTACTACATTAGTACTTTCTGCACTAACTTCAAAGAAAAAGTCTATACACACAAAACTAAAATTATTGGCTTTAGAAACTGTTGCTGTTTTATTAGTATTTAACGAATTCATCGAACTAGTAGATACTTTTCCAAGTCCATTATATGTCAACGCATAACCTTTATATGAAGCACCTTCAACATCTGATGCAGTTACACTAATAGAATTTGAGCTACCCCAACTTTTGATGCTATCTACTTTGACATTTTTTACCTTAACGTAACTATTGCCATTTTTATAAGCAGTAAAATATCTTACTACATATTTGTAGTCTGTTGACAAAGAATAGTTTAAATATGCTTGAATGTCTGAATTAACAGTTACCTGCTTATTAGAAAGAGTTTGATCATTCATTGTTGTATTTGAATAGCTATATCCATATACTTTAAATTTTTTAGCTAAATCATACTCATAATTTGATAAATTAATTTTTGTGCCACCAGTAACATCCTTAATAATTGATGTGTGCACTGGCTTATTATTATTTGTATCCATATAATACAAAGTGACTGTATATTTACTATCAGCCTTTGTTATCACAGGTACAAACAATAAGCTTAATAATGCTATTATTGTAAGTAAAAACCACAAATTCTTTCTCATTATAAAGAAACCCCTTCCCTTTTATATCATAGATACTTATATTATATAAAAAACTAGTATCTTTACGGAGAAAAAATACAAAAAGTAATAAAAACGTAATATTAAAGCATAAAAAAAGTGAGCATTTTTAAATGCTCACTTAAATATTTAATTACTTTCTTAAGCCTAATTTTTCTACGATAGCTCTGTATCTTTCAACATCGATTCCTTCTAGGTACTTAAGTAGGCTTCTTCTTTGTCCTACCATCATAAGAAGACCTCTTCTTGAGTGGTTATCTTTCTTATGAACCTTTAAGTGTTCTGTAAGATGAGCTATTCTTTCTGTTAATAAAGCAATTTGAACTTCTGGAGAACCTGTATCTCCTTCGTGTGTTTGATATTTTGCAATAATTTCTTGTTTTGTCATCAAAATGCACCTCCTTTTATATTTTTATCTGCCAAAGTCCTAGAAAAAGTGGTTATTCCTCAATCCACGGCTAAGGTCGAATGAAATTGTAACACGGTTTAGCCTATAAATCAAGACCTTTTTTCATTTTCCTTAAAAGTAAATTCATAGGTTCTAATCTTTGTATCGCTCTTCTGACGCCTAATCATCAAGCTATTTGGTATAAAATAGTGTAAATCCTCAAAAATAAGGTTAAATTCAGTCTCTTCACCCTTAGCTAGTGTCTTTTCAAATGGAGTCCATTTATTTAAAGTTCCAGAATAAGAAGCTCCCAATTCTGTAATAGCTAAAGTATCAAAGAAACTATCATTTTTAATGGTTCCTGTCATCTCAACTTTATCTGTAAACACTACACATTTATCTACATGAAGTGTAATTCCATCATTTTTAAAATCCTGGTTTTCATACATATAAAGGAACTTCTCAGGTGAAAAATAATACGTTCCTTTTTTGAATTCATCTGGATAGATTATATAGATAGTATCTATTCTTTGATCTCCACTATCATATACAATTTGTGCTTCCAAAGCATAATCTGTCTTTGCTTTTATTTGTTTCATTCTAAAAGAATCTGGTTCAATTCTTTGAGCATAGTCACAAAAATCTTCATATGACTTATATGCTTTGTATTCTTTACAACACATATTATATGCTGCTTCAAAATCTTCTTCTCTTAAGTAGTCTTTAAAAGTATTGATGGCTAATTCTTCTATAATGTACGCTTCACTCATTGGAATGCTTAGCCCAGAATTGTTTGATCCTACTTTTGTATAAATGTCTTTTGGAACAGTAATATATTTATTGATAGCACCCCAAAATACAAAAAGGAAAATATAAGCAACAAACAAAACCCAAAATGCTTTTTTTAATCTATTGAAGCTTCTTTCTTCTTTGGCTTTTTTCTTAGCTTTTTTCTCTTTTAATTTTTGAGCTTTCTCAGCCTTATCTTCTTCTAACTCTAATTTTTCTTCTTCAGTCATTTAAATCACCTAAAATAATTATATTTTATTAAATGCTATTTTTCAACATAAATAATGTTACTGTTCGCTCTTAGTTCCGTTTAATTTTAATAATTTCATTATCTCAATAATTACAAATGGAGCAAATATAAGTGCTACACACTCCCATATCTTCGAACTTGGAAGTACTGGAATTCCAAAGATATTTCTAAGTGCTGGAATTAAAATAACCGCAAACATCAAGCCTGCATCTATTATTATAGCGCCCCAAAGTAATTTGTTTCCGCCAAGTCCTGTGCTCAAAATTGTTTTCTTTGAATTTCTTATATTAAATACATGAACCAATTCGCAAAAACCAAGAACAATAAATGCCATAGCTTGACCAATTTCAACTTTGATACGAGACATTGATAATTCGTGTGAATCATCAATTTTATATTTTTCATATACTATTCCAACATCTTTAACCATCATATGATCAAAGTTTTGACCATTATAATCATCTTCTGAAACCAAAAATACTTCTGTATTATTTGATGATCTTTCATCATTGCCACAAGGTATAACTTCTTTACAAATGTAATATTTTTCTCCAATTCCTTCCCAATTATTCTCATTTGCAACTTTTTCAATTTCAGCTGGAGAAGATGAAATACCTATTATAAATGCAATAAGTACTAAGATTCCTATCATTGTACCTTGATAAAGGATTCTCCATGTCATTCCTTTAGTGAATACACCTTTTGTCTTTAATGGTTTTCTATTCATTATATCTTTTTCAGGTGGATCAACTGCCAAAGCAAGTGCTGGTAATGAATCTGTTACTAGATTAATCCATAATAAATGCACTGGTGTTAGAACTTCAATTAAGCCAAGTTCTATTCCAAATGATTTACTAAATACTGTTGCTAGTATTGTTGCTAAGAATAATAAAACAACTTCACCAACGTTAGATGAAAGTAAGAATTGAATAGCTTTTAAAATATTGTCATAGATTCTTCTTCCCTCTTCAACCGCACTTACAATAGTTGCAAAGTTATCATCTGTTAGAATAACATCTGCTGCTTCTTTAGAAACATCTGTGCCAGTTATGCCCATTGCACAACCTATGTCTGCTTGTTTTAAGGCAGGAGCATCGTTTACTCCATCACCAGTCATTGCCGCAATTTCACCTTGTGACTGCCAAGCATTAACAATTCTAACCTTGTTTTCTGGAGAAACTCTTGCATATACACTAATGTTTCTAATATTTTTCTCAAGTTCTTCTTGAGACATTTTATCTACATCAGCACCTAATACTGCTTCATTATCATTTTCGAGTATTCCAAGATTTTTAGCTATAGCAACTGCTGTAGCTTTATGATCTCCAGTAATCATTACAGTTTTGATACCTGCAGTTTTACATTTATCAACTGCTGCTTTAACTTCCACTCTTGGAGGATCAATCATTCCTACCATACCTATGAAAGTTAAGTCATTTTCTATGTCTTTCATTTCTTCTTTACTTGGCATATGGTCGATTTCTTTATATGCCATAGCAAGAACTCTAAGTGCTTCATGAGCTAGTTTGTCATTTTGTTCATCAATTTGAACTTTGAAATTTGATATATCTTTTTTTATTTCGCCATCAATAATATAACCACTACATCTTTCTAAAAGCTCATCAATGCCACCTTTAGTATAAACAAAATATTTGTCTTCATATTTATGAACTGTAGTCATTAGTTTTCTTTCACTATCGAATGGAACTTCTTCTACTCTTTCATGACTTACTAGTTCATCTATATCGTAGCCTTCTTTCATAGCAAGTGCTGTTAATGCTGTTTCGGTTGGATCTCCTTGAAGAGAATTATCTTCTGCAACTTTAGTATCATTACAAAGAACACAAACATTTATTAATATGTCTAGCTCATCTGATTCTTCCATCTCGCTATTGGCATCATACACTTTGTTGTTTACAAAAACTTTTTGGACTGTCATCTTGTTTTGTGTAAGTGTTCCAGTTTTATCTGAACAAATAACAGTAGCACTTCCTAAAGTTTCAACAGCAGGAAGCTTTTTAATAATTGCATGTTTCTTAACCATTCTTTGCATGCCTATTGCAAGAACTATTGTTGATACAGCAGCTAGTCCTTCTGGAATAGCAGCAACAGCCAAAGAAACTGCAGTCATAAGAATTTTTAAATAATTAACATCTACACCGCTTGATTTTTGAGAAACTAAACTAAATACAAATATAAATGCACAAATTGCAAGACATGCAATTCCTAATGTTTTTCCTAATTTATTTAATTTTGCTTGAAGTGGTGTGTCATTTTCTGTAGCTTGATTTAAGCTTTGAGCTATTCTACCTACTTCTGTATTCATACCAGTTTCAACTACAATTGCTCTTCCTCTACCATAAGTAACTAAAGATGATGAATAAAGCATATTTGTTCTATCACCAATACCTACTTCTTTATTTCCTATTGTGCCATTATCTTTTTCTACTGGAACAGATTCTCCTGTTAAAGAACTTTCCTGAACTTTTAAATTGATTGCTTCAACTATTCTACAATCTGCTGGAATATAGTCACCAGTTTCTAAAATTACTACATCTCCTGGTACTAATTCTCTAGATTGAAGAACTACTAATTTTCCATCTCTCATTACTTTAGCTACATGTGAGCTAAGTTTCTTTAAAGCTTCTAAAGATTTTTCTGCTTTACTTTCTTGCGCAACACCAATTATTGCATTACAAATAATAACAATCATGATGATAATGGTATCAGTAAATCCTTCACCATTTTGTACACCTACTATTGCAGAAATGATAGCAGCTATAATCAAAACTATAACCATAAAGTCTTTAAATTGTTCTAAAAATTTAACAAAAAGACTCTTCTTCTTTCCTTCTTTTAATTCATTAAAACCATACTTTTCTCTTTTTTGTTCAACTTGTTCCTTGTTTAGTCCTCTTGAAGCATCTGTTTCTAGATTCTTTTCTACATCATTAATAATTTGATTGTACCAATTGGCACCCATACTCATTTTTATATTCCTCCTCTATTTATTTGCAGGACTTTAGTCTATTTCATTCTCAAAAAAAGACCTGTTTTGCAAATAGTATTATTGCAAACAAGTCTCATCTTTTAAAATAAAGCCAGAATCCAAGTTTTTAACTTGCAAACGGTTGTTGACTTTATTGCTTTTATTAATAAGCTGATTACTCCCTTATTTACTAGAAATTCTATCATTACTAGGCCAAAAATACAATATTATAATAATATTAAGTTTATATTACATGCCTTTTTTACAGTTTTATAATAATGTATAATAAAATGGATTTAGATTAAGTGTGCCAAAGAAAGTGGGTGAAATCATGGAGGCATTTGGAGAATTTTTTAGTACTTTTGCACTATGGATTTGGGGTATACTAGCTATTATTTTTGTAATTCTTGAGATAGCTATGACAGGAATTTTACAAATTTGGTTTGCTATAGGCGCAATTTGTGCTGGTATAGTTGCTTGGTTCTGTCCTGATAATATAATTGCTCAAGTATTTACTTTTATTATAGTATCTGGCGTACTTACAGCAGTATTTACTAAGGTATTTAGTGAAAAAGGTGACAATCCTTTAGTATCTTCAAACCCTGTATATACAATACTTGGCAAAAGTGCTTTAGTTACCAAAGAAATAGATACTGCAAAAGGTTTAGGTCAAATCACAATTAATGGTGATAAATGGTCTGCCAAATCAGCAAACGGAGAAATAATTCCAGAAAATACAAAAGTTATAGTTAAAGAAATCGATGGTGTTAAAGCTGTTGTTGAAATAGCTAAAGACGAATAAATAAGGAGGTTTATTATATGCAAGGTTTATTTGGAATTCTAATTTTTATTATTGTCATCGCCGTAATCATTTATATCGTTAAAGGTATTAAGATTATCAACCAAGGTGAAGTTGGTATTGTAGAAAGATTAGGTAAAGCTAAGATGCCTATTCTAGAACCAGGATTACATTTAGTTAATCCATTTTTAGAAAAGATTCGTAAAGTTATAATCAAGGAGCTTACAATGGATGTACCTCCTCAAAACGTTATTACAAAAGATAACGTTACAATTTCTATCGATACTGTTGTATTCTACAAAATTACAGACCCAGTTAAAGCTGTGTATGCTATCAACGATTTAAGACGTTCAATTCAATATATGGCACAAACAACAGTAAGAAATATCGTAGGTAAAATGGAATTAGAAGAAATCCTTTCTTCTCGTGAAACAATTAATGGACAACTTCGTGAACAATTAGATATAGCTACAGACCCTTGGGGATGTAAAGTAAATAACGTTGAGATCAAAGATATTGTTCCTCCACGTGATGTTAAAGAAGCCATGGAAAAACTTATTACAGCAGATAGAACAAAACGTTCTTCTATCTCTCTTGCTGAAGGTGAGAAAGAATCTGCTATTAGAATTGCTGAAGGTCAAAGAGAATCAAAAATTCTTCAAGCCGATGCTGAAAAAGAATCAAACATTAAGAGAGCTGAAGGTATTAGACAATCTCGTATCTTAGAGGCTACTGGTGAAGCTGAAGCTATTGAAAGAATTGCTCAAGCTAAAGCTAAAGAATTAGAACTAGAATATGCAGCACTTCGTAATGCTGGACTAGATGATAGAATGGTTGCAGTTAAAACTCTTGAAACTCTTGAAAAAGCATCTCAAGGCGATGCTAACAAGATCTTTATTCCATTTGATGCAACAAAAACACTTGCCTCTCTTGGATCAATCAAAGATGTATTAAAAGACTAGTTAATTAAAAACTTATATAAAATAAAGTCTACGAAAAAATCGTAGACTTTATTTTTTTTTACAAATATTCTTAATATATATTTTAAATAATTATATCATTTAGTAATTTCCATTAGAAATATCTCTAGCTCTTTTAAGCATCTCTTCCTCATCTTTTGTAACATCTGGCATTTCAAAACGACTTGAAATAACAATATCTTTTAGCTCAAAACCATCAACTATACATCCCCAAGGTTCCACAGCTCTATCTAATTGTTCACGAAGTTGATCATTAATTTCTCTACGAGAACAAAGGGCTTCTTTTGATGTCATTTCACTTATGATATCTCTTACAGTTATTTGTGCCATATGTTGAATTGAACGTCTTAAATCGTTGACAGCATATACTGCTTTAACTGGGTCTATAATCCTGTAAAATATTACAGTATCGGCAGAAATCCAAATGTTATCTTTTGTAATAATATTTTGAGGAGGTACATCCATCGTAAGCTCCTTGACTATTACTAAACGTATTCTTTCTAAGAAGGGATTAACTAAATGAATTCCAGGCTCTAGAACAGGCATCTTAGCTTTACCTAATCTTTCAACAATACCAGCTTCACCTGGATGAATAATCCTAATACCTTTTTTGATAAAAATGATTACGGCGATAACAATAATAAAAATTAGAATTCCAAATAAATCTTGCATTTAACAATCCTCCTTAAAAACTATTTTATTAATTTAGAAATATCTTGTGTCGTAACCCAAATCATCAAAAACAGCAATAATGCAAAACCTATTAGAGTAATTTTCATTTCAGTTTCTTTCTTAATAGGTTTTCCTCTAAATAATTCTATCAAAGTTATTAATACTTTTCCACCATCTAAACCAGGGACTGGTAATAAATTCATTATTCCAAGACTTAATGATATAGCTGACATTAAATAGAAAAATTCTATAAATGATTTAGTTTTAGATATTTGCTGACTAATTCCAACTATGCCTTGAACTTCTACATTTTCAGTTTTGCCTCTAATTAATTCTGCTATGCCAATAAAGTTTGCTCTTAAATAATACTTTGTCTCATTCCATGCATAACTTAAGTTATGTAAAAAGTCTAAATCTTTCACTTCTATAAATGAAATATTTAGTAATCTCTTTTTCTGAGCATCTAGAACAACATTTAATTCTAATTCTTTGCCATCTCTTAATACTTTAAAAGTAACATTCTTTTCTGGATTATTTTTTAAAATCGAAATGTAATAGTAGATATCCCCGCTTTCACCATTAATAGATAAAATAGAATCCCCTACTTCTAGTCCTGCTTTATATCCCGGTCCATATTTAATTAGTTGATATACTGTTTCTCCTTCAAAAACAATTCCAACATAACCTATTGTTGTTTCTTTTACTGTAACATCTTTTTCATAAGTTTTGTTATTTTGATCCATTAATAAAAACTTAAAATCATCTTTTGGACTATCATTAATAATTCTAGCAACATCACTATCGTTATAAACCTTTTCACCATTTATTTTTATTATCTGCTCTCCTACTTTTAATCCATACTCTGCCAAGTTTTCTATAGGAGTATCAGCAGCTATTTTAGTAGTAATATAATCATTTATGCTCATATAAATGCAAAGATATATAAATAAAGCAATGATTATATTCATAGTAACACCGGCTAGTAAAACCAATAGTCTTTGCCAGATTGGTCTATTAGTAAATGATCTTTCATCATTTGAATCTTCATCTTCACCTTCTAGCTGAACAAAACCACCTAATGGAATAGCTCTTAAAGAATATTCTGTTTCTTTACCTTGTTTTTTTATTAACTTTGGTCCAAATCCAATTGAAAATTTTAATACTTTAATATTGCATAATTTAGCAACTATAAAATGACCAAATTCATGTAGTATTATTAAAGTGCCTATAAGAATAATAACTTTTAAAGCACCTATTAAAAAGCCCACTATTAATTCCTCCTATATTTTTAATAGCTAAAATAAATGGCGACTTAAAGTCGCCTTTTTTAAATATGTATCATTATATAAAAAGTGTAATATACAATTGGCGCAACAAATAATATGCTATCGAATCTATCTAGCATTCCTCCGTGACCAGGCATCAAATGACTAAAATCTTTAATATCGGCATATCTTTTGATAGCACTAGCTGCAAAATCACCAATTTGTGAAATAATGCTAACGAATAATCCTAATAAAATTAGTAATAAATAATTATTATAAAACTTTTCTTTTAGAATTTGCTGCATCTCGTAATCTGTAGTTGGAAGACTTTTTTCTTGTGCCGCTTTTTCTATAGTCTTTTCTTCCTCATTAATAAATTCTTCATTTTCTATTTTATTCACAATTGCAATGTTGTTACTTGCTTCATGAAATTCTGCAATATTTATATTATTTAAAACTGCTGAATAACCAACAAAGAATACAACACTTCCAATTAGGCCTGCAATACATCCTTCAATTGATTTTTTAGGACTAATATTTGAGAATTTGTGTTTTCCCAAAAATCTTCCAAATAAATATGCAAATATATCTGAAAACCATGCTCCACCAATAATATAAAATAATAAAAATACGCCTAGTGGCATGGCTCTAGTTGCTGCTAAAAATGCAACCATAAATACAGTATAAATTGCACCTAGTAATGTAATTGATATATCCACTATATTATATTTTAATTTGCTAATAATCGAAATTAGCATTCCAATAAAAATGATAATTGGAATTACACTAGCACAAATCATCATCATAGTGTAAGTTTTAACCACACCAATTGGAATTAAAAATAATGTGCATAAATAACCTAGTATTTTTATTGGTTTATAACCTTTAACTTCTAATGCTTTATAAAACTCATGACACATTAAAAATGAAACTATTGTCAAAGCTATATTAAAAAACAATGCACCATTTACTAGCTGTAAACCATCCAAGAAAAATACTAAAGCAAATAACAATACACCTATTACTAATGTAAAAATTCTTTTTCCGCATAAAATCCTCCAAAGTATTTTCTACTTTCCAAAGTTTCTTTTTCTTTTATTATAATCCTCTATTGCTTTATCTAATTCTTTTTCATCAAAATCAGGCCACAATACATCTGTAAAATACATCTCAGAGTACACTCCTTGCCAAGTTAGGAAATTACTCATTCTGATGTCTCCTCCAGTACGTATTATTAATTCAGGATCAGGTTCTCCTTTAGTATAAATATAATTTGAAATTAAATCTTCATTTATATCATCTAAAGAAGCAATTTTTCCATTTTTGTAGTCTTCTGCAATTTGCTTTGTTGCATAAACTATTTCTAGACGTCCACCATAATTAATAGCAACATTTACTGTAGTTCCTTCTGTTGATTCTCTAGTAGTCTCTTCAATATGTCTAATTCCATCTTGAAGCTTTTGAGGAAGCCCGTTTATATCTCCAATCAATTTAATTCTACCATCTTGACCTTTAAACCTTTTATCAAAATCTACAATTGAATCAGCAAGTAAATCCATTAAATAATTAACTTCTTCTTCACTTCTTCTCCAATTCTCTGTAGAAAAAGCATAAACTGTTAGATATTTTACTCCAAGCTTACTGCAATACTTTGCAATATCTTCAAGCCTTTGAGCACCTTCTTTATGACCTAAATTAGTAGGTAATAATCTTTTCTTAGCCCAACGACGATTGCCATCCATTATAATTGCTATATGTTCTGGAATTATCATGTCTTTTTTCATATAAACCTCCATAAATATAAAATATTGGGCGACCTTTTGGTCGCCACTAAATTTATATTGACATGATCTCTTTTTCTTTACTATCTATAAGTTCTTCAATCTTTCCTACATATTTATCTGTAAGTTTTTGAATATCTTCTTCTGCTCCATGTAAATCATCTTCTGTGATTTCTGATGCTTTTTGTTTTGCTTTAAAGCCTTCAATTCCATCACGTCTAATATTACGAAGAGCAATTTTAGAATCCTCAGACATCTTTTTAATATCTTTTACTAATTCTTTTCTTCTTTCTTCTGTTAATTCAGGGAAAATTAATCTAATAACTTTTCCATCGTTATTTGGATTGATTCCAATGTTTGCTTCCAAAATTGCTTTTTCAACGTCTTTTAAAATTGATCCATCCCATGGTTGAATTGCAATCATTCTTGCTTCTGGAACCATTATATTTGCAACTTGATTTATTGGTGTTGGAACTCCATAATAATCAACTGAAACTTTGTCTAGTATCTTTGGATTAGCTCTACCTGCTCTAACACCTGCTAATTGTTCTTCTAAAACATTAACTGCTTTTTTCATTTTGTCTTCGATTTCTTCGTACATAAATTTTCACTCCTTTTTATGGCGATCGATGATCGCCGCTACACTATTCACTAACTATTGTTCCTGGGTTTTCACCACATAATACTTTTACTATATTTTCTTCTTTTGAAAGTTCAAAAATTGCCATTGGTATATTATTATCTCTTGCAAGAGATGCTGCTGTTGAATCAATTACTTTTAAGTTTCTATTTAAAATTTCTGAATAAGAAATAGCTTCAAATTTTTGTGCATTTGGATTTGTATCTGGATCTGAATCATAAACTCCATCTACTGTCTTTCCGAACAATACCATTTCTGCACCAATTTCTGTAGCTCTTAGTACAGCAGCTGTATCGGTTGTGAAATATGGATTTCCTGTTCCACCTCCAAATATAACTACTCTACCTTTTTCTAAATGTCTAATTGCTCTTCTTAAAATAAATGGTTCACCAACTTGTTTTATTTCTATTGCAAGCTGAACTCTAGTCGATACTCCTTTTGCTTCTAATGCATCTTGAAGAGCCATGCTATTCATTGTAGTAGCAAGCATACCCATGTAGTCTGCTGTAGATCTTTCCATATCTAGAGCTTTTCTTCCTCTCCAGAAGTTTCCTCCTCCAACTACAATAGCTACTTGTACTCCCATATCTAAAACATTTTTAATTTGGTCACAAATTTTATCTACCATGCTTCTGTCGATACCAAAGCCAGATTCTCCTGACATTGCTTCTCCACTAAGCTTCAATAATACTCTTTTGTATTTTGGTTCCATACATCTTCCTCCAAATTATGTAAATTGCTTATTTCAAGCATAATTAACAACAATATTTATACCATATTTTTAGTTGTAAATCAATTTATTCTTTTTATACATTTTTATTCATTTTTTTGCCTATTTTAACTAAAAAGCAGCCTTTCAAAATGAAAGACTGCTTTAAAATATTATAATCCAAATGAAATTTTCAAAATCTTTAGTTTAATTGTCTCACCATTATCTAAAACTGCTTCTGCAACTTCATTTTTCTTTTTGCCAAGAAGTGCTTTTCCGATTGGAGACTCGTTTGAAATTTTTCCTTCAGCAAGGTCTACTTCTGTAGGACCAACAATTGTATATTCTGCATCTTCGTCAAAGTCCATATCATGAACTTTAACTTTATTACCAACTTGAACAATCTTGTTGTCAACTTCATCTTCATCTATAACTTTAGCGTTACGAAGAGTATTCTCAAGTTCTAGAATCTTCATCTCAACTTGAGCTTGTTCTGTCTTAGCTTCATCGTATTCTGAGTTTTCAGAAAGATCTCCATAACCTAATGCTACTTTTATTCTTTCAGAGATTTCTTTTCTCTTAACTGTTTTTAAATATTCTAATTCGTCTTCTAATTTTTTAAGACCTTCATAAGTCATCATTACTTCATTGTTTTGTGGCATAAATATCACTGCTCCTTTTTCAAGTATAATAAAATGTATAGAGAAATATCAAAGGCCTTATATCCCTTAATATTTCTCAACTTAAATAATTTTACTATTATTTTCAAGTTTGTCAATAAAAAGTTTACGTTTTAAGAGTCAAAAGCTTGCCAAACATCGCTAGTTTCCTGGCCTAGCTGCCAAAATGCCACACCACTTAGACCATATTTCTTAGAGAGTTCAATCTTTTCTTTTATAGACCTAGATTCTTCTATCCATATACTTTCGCCTTTTATGTCATCCACATAATGATACTGCTTAGCAGAATCATCCCATGTTGCATTTTTTAAATATTTTTTTGCACTATTCATAAGATAAATGCTTCTCTTTGCAACTCCATCAGTTACTTGCCAATATGCTGAGCCAAATGGAATACCCATAATTAATTTATTTGCAGGAACATGATCTCTTTCAATTAACTTTTGAAGATTTTCCTCTACCCAATCATAAGGTGCAAAAGAACTAATTTGTGATTTTGAGACATCATATGTCATAACAGCAAGATAATCTGCTGCTTCAGCAAGTGAATAGTGTTGGTAACATTTTGACCATGTATCGCTTCCATCTGGTATATTTACGCAAACAGATAATACTAAATTATTATTTTTAGTTTCTACAGATAGTTCTCTTATAAATTGTGAAAATGCTGTAGCATCTTCTAAATAAATATTTTCGATATCTACATTTATTCCATCTATTTTATAAGACCTACAAAAAGATATAACTTGATTTATTGCTTTTTTTCTATGATTCATATCATTTAAAAATAAAGATAAATCATCTATAGTAAAATCTTTATCGCCTATTTTTTCATTTTTTAGAGTAGCCCAAACCTTATAACCTTGCTTTTTGGCCCAATTAACATAGTCACTTACTAGTGCTTTTTTGTAATAGATTTCTCCTGTTGAATCTTGAAAATAAAGAACTGTAGGAGCCAAGACATCAAGATTTGCTACTTTTGTTCTATTTATTTTATTCTCGACAGAACCAGCAATTGGATTTATATAATCCCATGCAAGTGATATATTTTCTTGCTCATTTACTTGCTCTTTTTTTGTATACACTTCTTGTATTGAGTGCCCATCAATTATATCTTTACTTAAATAACCAATCTCACCATTTTGAGTTCTAACTTTGTTAAAATCTTTTTCTACGTTATAATCAAATAAATAAATTGTATCACCAGATTTAGCTGTATCAATAGTTTTAGAAGTTTTATCATCTAAGTATTTAACATCAATTCTATCTTCATTTACAACAAAACTACTTAGATTTATGTCCTTCGATGTGATAATCAATTTATCATTAAATTCCACATCAATATCATAAATATCCTCTAAATCTTTGATTGGAATATAATAAACATCTTTATTTTCTTTTGATTGTTCATATCTATCATCAGTAGAATAATCATAATTTACTTTAATTGCAGGTGTAGATATCGCCGTATCTATTCCATTTTTTACTACAGTATTACTACCAATTGTAATATCTGCTCTATTAGTATCTGAAATAGTTATAAAGGTATCATTTTTTTGATCATAGAATAAGTCTTTATCGAATAATATATCTATTGTATTAGAAGAAAGAAGCACGTTGCCATTATGCAATGCTGCTACTTCAGGAAGCTTAGATATATTTCTTGTAATTTCTACATCATTAACGATTACTCTTAAGTCTCCATTTTTGTACTTATAATCTAACTCGTATTGTGGAGCATTATTTATAATTAAAATAGCAATAGCTATAAATACTACAATAACTAAAATTCTTTTTATAAAATCTTTCAATTTATATCCTCCTAATTGGCGACCAATGGTCGCCACTACATTTGACTTGTTTTCGTATCGGCGACCATCGGTCGCCATTACATTTAATTTATTTTCGCATTGGCGACCACCGGTCGCCACATCATGATTTATTATAGTTTAAATGCTAAATTTATACAAGTTATCTTCATTTTTCTCTTGTTTAATAATATTTTATATGCTATACTCTTGTTTGTTCGGTAAAGGTTATGGTTTATAGCCTTTTTATGTTGATTTTGGCCCCTTGGTCAAGCGGTTAAGACGCGACCCTCTCAAGGTCGAATCATGGGTTCGATTCCCGTAGGGGTCACCAAAATTAAAGGATATCTTATTAAATAAGATATCCTTTTTTTATTTGATTATAGGTCGTTATTAATTACTTTTTTATAAACATTAAATAAACCAACATTATCATATAAGACTGCTTCTACATAGAACTCTCCTCTTCCTAATCTCATAGTTGAAGAATATTCTTTGTATGGATTATTTACTTCTATTGTCTTAATTGCTTTTGTTCCATCAGTAACAATTCCATTTGAACCTATAGTAACATCTGATTCATTTCCTTTATAAACATTAATAACTAGTTTATTTAATCCAGAGCCCATATCATTCATATTTGTAATCCTAATTGTATTATCAGCTCTCTTTTTGATTATTATCTTAAATGGTTCGCTTCTTGTTGTATTACCTGCATTGTCTGTTGTTGTGGTTATTACTTCATAATAGCCATCTTCTACTAATGCTTGAGCTTGGTCTTCAATCTTATATGACCAAGAATCTATTACATCTTTATCTGTTGGATTATTATATCTTGTAATCACATAATAAGTACCATATGTAGCTCCACTAATATCCATTTTGTACTCTGAAGGAATATCATTTAATGTTGCACCAGATTGAGAAGTTGCTGTATTAAGTGCCTCTGAATTCGTTTCTACGCCAGATTTAATTCTTCCACTATCTACTCTATCTAATGCTTTAACATATAATGTTTTATTTGATGGTTGAGTTTCTACATATATATATTCTGCACCATTCATTCTTAATTCGTAAATACCTGCTTTAGTAGCTTCCGGTGGTGTCTTATCAATCTTGATATTTACACTTTTTGTTGTGTAGTTTCCTGCTTGGTCATAAACACGATAATATACATCTTGATCAAGTTCATCAGTTAGTCTATCTCTATATGTATTTGTTAAAGATCTACTATCTATGAAATCATCTTTAGTACAGAATCTATAAATTCTATCACCCACTGCAGTAGCATTTGTATCAGTTACATTGACAGTTACATATACATCTTCTCTTGCCCAATTATCATGCCAACTACTTAATTGACTAGTATAGTTAAATGTTGCTCCATCATCTGCAAAACCACCTAATCTTGTAGATAATGATACTTGTGGTGCAGTATTATCTACGATTAGTTGAGTACCATTTAATTTAAGAGGAACATCTTGAGATGCATTTTCATTTTTTGCATCATCTTTAATCTTACCGGCAGGTAGATTTAATGCTAACGCTCCGTCTCCTTCAATGTTTCCCAAAGTAACTAAATAAGAATATCCTTTAAATCCTGAAATTGAAGAAGTAACTTCACCTTCATATGAAACTTCTTTTGTTGCTGAACTAAAAGCAGTGCCTCCAACTTTTACTACAAGATCATCAGCAGTAAGTTCATTTGAATTATATTTAATATCTTCTGCTATAACAATTCTAGCTGTTATTGTTTTGTACTTATTTATATACTTATTATTCGTTTGATCAATAACTTGTTGATTTTCTGGATCAGTATGTGTGGTCTTAATTACACTACACTTTGCTTCATCTATACGAGGTAATGTATTATCTACATATATAACTGGTGAAAACTCAATTGGCGTTTCAACATTTTTGTTTCCATATCTATCAGCAATACTATTTGCTGGAATTTTTAAACTTAGATTTCCATCTCCTGTTACATTTGTAAGAGTTAATGTATAAAGATGATCATCTCCTGTAGAACTTGTATAAACTAAATTTCGACTAGCACCAGTTTGCTCTGTATTTTTAACTATTACTTTAATGTCGCTTCCTGTAAAGTTGCTTCCATTTTCTGTATATCCCTCACCTGTATCCGATACTTTAAGCTTAATTGTTAAAGTAGCATTTTTATTCATATTCTCTGGCGAAGGAGTTACAGATACTAATTCTATTGTAGGTTTTGTAATATCTGATGTTACTTGAACGCTATTTGTTCTTTTGGTATAAAGAACTGTACCATTAGGTCTAACATTTGCAACTTCGCAATAAAACCAATTTGATTCATTTCCTGTTGGAGTATAAACATATGGATTAGAAGTAGCTCCAACTATTCTAGTACCAGTAGCAGTTTGTGAACTTGCTTTATACCACTGATAAGTATATGAATTAGTATTTCCTTGTTTTGTAAAAGTAACAGGAATACTTAAGTTTCTTTGATCAAAATTAACATCATGATCTGTAATATTAATTGTAACTTCATGTGGATAATATACTGTTAATTTAGCAGCATCACTCTTTGTTGATCCAAAACGGTTTGTTACTTCACATGAAAAATAACAATTATTATCTGCTTCTGAAGTAGTAAACGAATATGTACTATTTTTTGCACCGCTAATAGCATTTGAAGTATTCTTATACCATTGATATGTATATGGTGCTGTTGCTCTAGAAGGAGCGCCAACAAATGAAGCAGTTTCAGTTGTCTTAACTATAACATCAGCTGGCTTTGGAACTTCTGGCAAATAACCAGCTTCAAAAGAAGCAACATTACTTATATTATTAACAGCATCTTTGGCATACACATAGTATACTCCAGCTGCAGTTGGTGTATATGTTTTTGATGTAGATGTTGAAGCAGAAATTGTTGTCCATCCAGAAGCTGTTGCACTAGGTTTTGCACTATTGGTTGATACATAGTAACCTGTAACACCTTTATTATCGCTTAAATTAATTGTTGCATTCGTTGCTGAACAATTGCTAGCTAGTGTTCTTCCTGTTGCTGGATTTAAAGCAACATATGGCTTTGCAATTGTAACAGTAGGTGCTTGATTATCACCTATTGCATTTATTGTTACTGATAATTGTTCTCCTAGTCTTGCATAACCAGATGCACTACAAGCAATTCTTGTTTTGTTAGCTGTAACAGTCCAATCTAAATAAATATGTTCTTGATAACCTGCATCTATTTCACGTACGCAAACATCATCTTCATATACCCAAAGCTTTCCGCCATTATAACAAGTATATGCATCGATATATAATTTGTCACCAATGCTAACAGCATCATTCCATGTAACATCATTTTCGAAGTTATAATGGAAAATACCCGCACTCCATTTACCAGTATTTTTATCTTGAACATTAAGACGGCAACCTTGTGTTTCCCACGAACTATTTTGGTTAACCCAAGCCGTTGCAGCATAACTTGATGAAAATGCAAAAACTATAGCTAGCAATAATAATAAAGTTATGGTCGTCTTAATAGTAATAGATGATTTTTTCATGCTATCTCCACCCTTTTTCGTAAAAATAACTACCTAAAATCTATATAAAGTTATAATAATCCCAATATATAAATAGTTTACCAATACTAGAGATAAGAGTAAAGTTAAATAAATGTTACAAAAAAGGCTAATTACAACACAATTGTGCTGCAATTAGCCTTAAAAGCTTGGCAATTTGTTCGTTATACAAATTGAAGTTACCTCAAATTTTAGGCTTCTCCAGGATAGCGTCTTTCGATTGTATCTATAGCTTGTTTTCCTTCGATGGCTTTAACACTATAAAGCTTACCAATTGCTTTTACCGAGTAATACTCGCCAGCAAAATCATTTCCAATTTTAAACTCTTCAAAAGTATCGTGCAAAGGAATGTATATGCTCATTCCTGTAAAGTTATTTTCATCTGTCATATAAGTAATAACATCATCTGTTACTAAGATCTCATCACCCTCAAATAAACTCATGTAAAGGTTATATTCTTTATGCTCATCTATTGCACTTTTAACAATATAAGTAACATATTTCTTATTTGGATTTTCTTTTGCAAGCTTTATAGCAGTATTATTGAATTCTTCAATTAAAGGATTTGTTGAATTATAAATTGCATTATCGAAATACTTTTTATCTAAATGACGACCTGTAACTATATCATCCATATAATCATATATAATAGTTAAATTATCAGCCTTGTCATTTACTATTTCACATTTATCATAAACATTTATTACTTTATTTGCTAATCCAATTTCTACTGCATTTTCATCTACATCATATCCAATATTTTTATTAAATATATTTGAAAGATTTCTAACAGGTAGATAAGTTCTATCATTATATGTGATAGGATATAATGTTTCATTCGTTTTTTCGTCTGTGATAGTAACTGGTGTACCATTTATTTTAATTTTTACTTCTTTGTTAAGAATAGCATTTAAGGTAGCATTTCCCGCAAGTACACATGTACCTCCAATTAAAAATCCCACAACACCTGTTAGTATTAATTTAATATTTTCTTTCATGAATATACCTCCTCTAAATTCTACAATCAAATTATATCATATTATAAATACAATTTAGAAATAAAAAAAGTCACCTTAAATATTAAGGTGACTTTATTATTATTATTTAGTTGCAACTCCTGGTATCTCGTAATCATCTGTGATTGTAATTTGTTCAGGAACTGTTTTTTGTGTAGGTACGTTTGTCTCTGTATTGTATGGTTGCATTTCTCTATACTTAAGAAGTCCTGTACCAGCTGGTATTAACTTACCAATGATAACGTTTTCTTTAAGTCCAAGAAGTGGATCAACCTTACCTTTGATTGCTGCTTCTGTAAGAACTCTTGTAGTTTCTTGGAATGATGCAGCAGATAAGAATGAATCTGTAGCAAGAGATGCTTTTGTAATACCTAGAAGTAATCTCTTTCCTTCAGCAGGTCTTAAACCTTTAGCTTCTACTTCTTCATTTTCTCTAACAAATTTGTTGTAGTCTACTAATGTACCTGGAAGCATATCTGTGTCTCCAGCATTTTCAACTCTAACTTTTCTAAGCATTTGACGTACAATTGCTTCGATATGACGGTCGTTGATATCAACACCTTGGCTTCTATAAACTTTTTGTACTTCAGAAACGATGTATCTTTCAACTCCATCAGCGCCTTTAATACGCATGATATCTTGTGGATAAATAGAACCTTCTGTGATAACATCACCAGCTTCTAATCTATCTCCGTCATGAACTGTTAATCTAGAACCAAATGGAATTAAGTATGTCTTTTGTTCGCCTTCATCGCTTGTTACTACAACTTCTCTCTTCTTCTTTGAATCTTCTATCTTAACTACACCAGGAATATCTGAAATAATTGCAAGTCCCTTTGGTTTACGAGCTTCAAATAGCTCCTCAACTCTAGGAAGACCTTGTGTGATATCTCCACCAGCAATACCACCTTGGTGGAATGTCTGCATGGTAAGCTGTGTACCTGGCTCACCAATTGATTGAGCTGCAATGATACCTACTGCTTCACCAATGTTAACATCTTTACCACGTGCTGCTAAGTCATTACCATAACACTTGCAGCAAACACCTTTTTCTGCTTTACAAGTTAATAATGTTCTAATCTTAACTTGCTTAATACCAGCATCAGTAATTCTCTTTGAATGTTCATCTGTTAAGAATGTATTTCTTGGAACAATTACTTCTCCACTAACTGGATCTTTAACATCTTCTGCTGTATATCTTCCATATAATCTATCTTTTAAGCTTTCAACTACTGAATTACCATCAGAAATTTCGCTTACATAGATACCTTCATCTGTACCACAGTCATCTTCTCTTACGATAATATCTTGTGATACATCAACTAGTCTTCTTGTTAAGTAACCAGAGTCAGCTGTACGAAGCGCTGTATCAACTAGACCCTTTCTAGCACCATGGGCAGAAATGAAGTATTCAAGAACGTCTAGACCTTCTCTAAATGATGATCTAATTGGGATTTCAACTGTTTTACCAGATGTATCCGCAAGAAGACCTCTCATACCTGCAACCTGACGTAACTGTTTGATATTACCACGGGCACCAGATGTAGCCATGATATAAATTGGGTTTTCTTCTGTGAAGCATTTGATCATATCATTACCAACTTGTTCAGTTGTAGATAGCCAAACTTTTTCAACAGCATCATGTCTTTCTTTATCTGATAACAAACCTCTTCTATATTGCTTTGTAATTGTATCAACTTTTTCATCAGCTTCTTTTAGAAGTTGTGGTTTTGTTGATGGAACAACAACATCAGCAACAGAGAATGTTAAACCTGCAAGTGTAGAATATTTATAACCTAATGTCTTGATATCATCTAGTAATTGAGCTGTACGAGATAAATCGTGTTTTTCAATTGTTCTAGAAATAATATCACCAACATTTTTACTTCCAACAACAAAGTTAACTTCTAAGTCAAACATTGTTTCTGGATTTTCTCTATCAACGTAACCTAGATCTTGTGGAATGATTTCGTTGAAGATAATTCTACCAATTGTTGTATCAATTAATTTATGATGTTCAACACCATCAATTACTTTTGATACTCTAACTTTTATCTTTGAATGCATTTCGATATCGTGATTTGCAAAAGCCATATGAGCTTCTTCAAAATCTTTAAATACCATGCCTTCACCTTTCTTACCATCGTATGTAACTGTTAGATAGTAAGAACCTAAAATCATATCTTGTGATGGTTGAGTAACTGGACGACCATCAGCTGGTTTTAAGATGTTATTTGCAGCTAGCATTAAGAATCTTGCTTCTGCTTGAGCTTCTGGTGAAAGTGGTAAGTGAACAGCCATCTGGTCACCATCGAAGTCAGCATTGAATGCTTTACATACTAGTGGGTGAAGTTTGATTGCTCTACCTTCAACTAGTACTGGTTCGAATGCTTGAATACCTAATCTGTGAAGTGTAGGTGCACGGTTTAGTAATACTGGATGATCCTTAATTACATACTCTAAGCAATCCCAAACTTCTGGACGAAGTCTTTCTACCATTCTCTTTGCATTTTTAATGTTGTGAGCTAATCCTCTTTCAACTAATTCTTTCATTACGAAAGGTTTGAATAATTCAATAGCCATTTCTTTTGGAAGTCCGCATTGATACATCTTAAGTTCTGGACCTACTACAATAACTGAACGTCCTGAATAGTCAACACGTTTACCAAGTAGGTTTTGTCTAAATCTACCTTGCTTACCTTTTAGTAAGTCAGATAAAGATTTAAGTGATCTGTTTGAAGGACCTGTAACTGGTCTTCCACGTCTTCCGTTATCTATTAAACTATCTACTGCTTCTTGAAGCATTCTCTTCTCGTTTCTAACGATAATATCTGGTGCTCCAAGTTCTAATAATCTTTTTAATCTATTATTTCTATTAATGATTCTTCTATATAAATCATTAACATCTGATGTAGCAAATCTTCCACCATCTAATTGAACCATAGGTCTTAAATCTGGAGGTATAACTGGAATAACATCCATAACCATCCATTCTGGTTTGTTTCCTGAAAGTCTAAAGCTATCAACTGTTTCAAGTCTCTTAATAATTTTAGCTTTCTTTTGACCTGAAGCTTTTTCTAATTCTTTTCTTAAACTAGCAGCTAATTTTTCTACATCGATTTCTGCTAAAAGCTCTTTGATTGATTCTGCACCCATACCTGCTCTAAATGCATCTTCACCATATTTTTCTTGAGCTTCTCTATATTCTTTTTCAGATAATACTTGGCATTTTAAAAGTCCTGTATCACCTGGATCTAAAACTATGTATCCAGCAAAATATAAAACTTTTTCAAGTGCTCTTGGTGTAATATCTAACATTAATCCCATTCTAGATGGAATGCCTTTAAAGTACCAAATGTGAGATACAGGACAAGCAAGTTCTATGTGACCCATTCTTTCACGTCTTACTTTTGCTTTTGTAACTTCTACGCCACATTTATCACAAATGATTCCTTTAAATCTTGCTCTTTTATATTTACCACAATGACATTCCCAATCTTTTGTAGGACCAAATATTCTTTCACAGAATAGTCCATCTCTTTCTGGATTTAAACTTCTGTAATTAATTGTCTCTGGTTTTTTAACTTCTCCTCTAGACCACTCTCTGATCTTTTCAGGTGAAGCTAGACCAATCTTTATTCTATCAAAGATTTCTAAATCTACCATTATCCATTCTCCTCCTTAATCATTGTAGTCGTCTTCAATTATATTTGATTCATCAGGTTCATCATCATAACCATCGTCATAATAATCATCTTCTGTAACATCATCATAGTCATCATCGTATGAACCATCTAATTCTCCGCCGATTTCATCTCCAATAATGTCACCATCTGCACCTTCTATTAACATGTCTTTAGATAGATTATTATTTCTACGAGCATTTGAAACTTCTTCAGATTCATCATCATAATCTTCTTTAATTTCAATCTCGTTTGTATCATCGTTATTGTATAACTTGATATCTAATCCTAATGATTGAAGTTCTTTTACTAATACCTTGAAGCTTTCTGGAATACCAGGTTCAGGAATATTTTCACCTTTAACAATAGCTTCATAGGTCTTAACTCTTCCGACTACATCGTCTGATTTAACAGTAAGAATTTCTTGAAGTGTGTATGCAGCACCATATGCTTCTAGAGCCCAAACTTCCATTTCACCAAATCTTTGTCCACCAAATTGTGCTTTACCACCTAATGGTTGTTGTGTAACTAAAGCATAAGGTCCTGTGCTACGTGCGTGAATCTTGTCATCTACTAAGTGGTGAAGTTTAAGCATATACATTACACCAACTGTAACTTCGTTATCGAAAGGTTCACCTGTACGTCCATCATATAGAATTGTTTTTCCGTTTTCTGGAATACCTGCTTGCTTAAATAGCTCTTTAATGTCGTCATCTTTTGCACCATCAAATACTGGTGTAGCAACATGAAGACCAAGCATTTTAGCAGCGTAACCTAAGTGAACTTCTAGCACCTGTCCAATATTCATACGAGAAGGAACGCCTAGTGGGTTTAATACGATTTCTAGTGGAGTACCATCTGGTAAGAATGGCATATCTTCTTCTGGAAGAATTCTAGAAATAACACCTTTATTACCATGACGTCCAGACATCTTATCACCTACAGATATCTTTCTCTTTTGAGCAATATATACACGAATAACTTCGTTAACGCCTGTACCTAATTCATCTGAATTTTCTTTAGTGAATATTTTAACATCAACGATAGTACCATATTCACCATGTGGACATCTTAAAGAAGTATCTCTAACTTCTCTTGCTTTTTCACCAAAGATAGCACGAAGTAATCTTTCTTCTGCTGTTGGTTCTTTTTCTCCTTTTGGAGTAACTTTACCAACTAAGATATCACCGCTTCTAACCTCTGCACCAATTCTAATAATACCTCTATCATCAAGATCTTTTAATGCATCCTCACCTACGTTTGGAATATCACGAGTAATATCTTCTGGTCCTAATTTTGTATCTCTACATTCACAATCATATTCTGAAATATGAATAGAAGTTAATACATCTTCTTTAACTAATCTTTCATTTATAAGAATAGCATCTTCGTAGTTGTAACCTTCCCAGTTCATGAAACCGATAAGAATATTTTTACCAAGTGCTAATTCGCCTTGATCTGTTGAAGGACCATCAGCAATAGTTTGATTAGCTTTAATTTTTTCACCTAACTTAACGATAGGTTTTTGATTTATACATGTACCAGAGTTTGAACGTTTAAACTTGATTAGGTTATATGTATCTACTCCAGTTTTTGTTTGAATTTCAATAACGTCGCCAGTAACTTTTGTAACTGTACCAGCATTTTCTGCTACTACGCAAACTCCTGAATCTTTTGCTGCTCTAAATTCCATACCTGTACCAACTAATGGACGGTCTGTACGAATTAGAGGAACCGCTTGACGTTGCATGTTTGATCCCATAAGTGCACGTCTAGCATCATCTGATTCTAAGAATGGAATTAATGCTGCTGCAACAGATACTAATTGACGAGGAGATACATCCATTAAATCAACTTCTGATGGATCAACCTCCATTAATTCGTTTTTGTATCTAACTTTAACTTTTGCATTTAAGAATTTTCCATCTTCTGAAAGTGGTTCATTTGCTTGTGCAATAATAAAGTCATCTTCTCCTGCTGCTGTGAAATATTTAATTTCTCCAGTAACTTTGTGAGATTTTTTATCAACTATTCTATATGGTGTTTCTACAAAACCATATTTATTGATAATAGCATATGCTGAAAGTGAACAGATAAGACCAATGTTTGGACCTTCTGGGCTTTCAATTGGACATAGTCTTCCATAGTGTGAATAGTGAATATCTCTAACTTCAAAAGAAGCTCTTTCACGAGATAGACCACCTGGTCCCAAAGCAGAAATTCTTCTCTTATGAGTAAGTTCTGTTAAAGGATTGTTTTGGTCCATGAATTGTGAAAGCTGAGAACTTCCAAAGAATTCACGAATACTAGAAACTATTGGTTTAATATTTATTAAAGATTGTGGTGTAACTGAATCTAAGTCTTGTACAGCCATTCTCTCACGAATAACTTTTTCAAGACGAGTGATACCAATTCTAACTTGGTTTTGTAAAAGTTCACCAACACATCTAACACGTCTATTTGATAAGTGGTCGATATCATCTACATTTCCTATACCAAAATCTAAGCAGTTTAAGTAGTTTAATGCACCAATGATATCTTCATTTGTGATGTGATTTGGAAGAAGTCTATCAATGTTTTCTTCCAATTTTTTGTATAAGTCTTTATTATCTGTATTATCTAAAATTTCTTTTAATACATTATAATTAACTCTTTCTTCTATTCCTAAGCTTTCTGCATCTACATCTACAAATGAATTAATCCATACTGTGCCGTTACCAATTACTTTAACTAGTTTGTCTTCAACTTTTACAGTAACACTATTAATTCCTGATTCTTGAATATTATGAGCTGCTTCTGCTGAAATAACTTCATCTTTATTAACAAGAAGTTCTCCTGTTTCTGGATTAACAATTTTTTCTGCAGAAACTCTTCCTTCAATTCTCTTTTCTAGTGCTAATTTATCGTTGTATTTATAACGACCAACTTTTGTTAAATCATAACGACGTGGATCATAGAATAATCCATTGAATAGATTTGTAGCAGCTTCGATAGAAGGCATTTCTCCTGGTCTTAATCTTCTATAAATCTCAATTAATGCTTCATCTTGAGATTTGATAGTATCTTTTGCAAGTGTTGCATTTATTCTTTCATCATCACCAAAAACACTTAAGATTTCTGAATCTGAAGAAAGACCAATTGCTCTAAGCATAAGTGTAACTGGAACTTTACGTGCTTTATCAATACGAATGTAATAAATATCGTTTGAGTCAGTTTCAAGTTCTAGCCATGCTCCTCTGTTTGGCATGATTGTACCAGCATATAATTTCTTACCAAGCTTGTCATAGCTCTTTTCGTAATAACAACCTGGTGAACGAACAAGTTGTGATACTACAACTCTTTCTGCTCCATTGATTATGAATGTACCATAGTCTGTCATTACTGGGAAATCTCCTAAGAAGATTTCTTGTTCTTTAACTTCACCTGTTTCTCTATTGATTAATCTAACCTTAACATTTAGACGAGTTGCATAAGTAGTATTTCTACTCTTAGCTTCTTCAATAGAGTACTTGGTCTCTTCGTTAAAATGGTAATCAACAAAATCAAGTACAAGTTTGCCCGAATAATCTGTGATTGGGAAGCACTCATTAAATACCTCTTTAAGGCCTTTTTTAATGAACCAATCATACGAGTCTTTTTGTACTTGAATTAAGTTTGGCATCTCGACAACTTCTTTAATGTTGCCGAAAGTCATTCTGCTAGTTTTCTCGTTCTTAACTTCACGCATCAAAATAAATCACCTCAGTAAATATTTTTTTAATTACTTAATTAGACTTAAAGTTGATACTCGCAAAATTTTATACAATGCTCCCATCAGGACGTTCAAGCTGCTTTAGATTACGAATGCCAAATTTTAGCTATATTAAATTGTCTTACGTTTTTGAGATAGATTTTGGTTAAATGTAACGAAATTATTACATAGAAAAAAGCGCATAATCCCCCTACCCCAAAATATCTTTTCAATTCTATCAAAGAACTCCATTTTGGTCAACATTTTTGTTTCATTTTTGTAACAATTATTGACATTTTTTTAGATTTCTAAAATAGCCCAAAACCGATTGACATTGATTAATACACCGTTATATAATCACGCCGTGGAAATCCATATTTTTTTAAAATGGAGGTGTACTATGAAACAGACTCCCCGGATTAAAGAACTTCTGAGCACGCAAACTTATAGCGTTGAAGAAGTTGTCGAAAAGATTCAAGTCAAAACTTTACTACCGCAAGATAATGACAACTTCTTTAAGGATATTATTGGTAATACTAATATTGTTAAATATTTTTCAAACATGGTTAGACTTTTAAAAAGAAAACGGCCTATTAAAGGACTCGGATCATATCATCCAAGTTTCCTTCTTTTGGGTGTTTCCGGCATTGGTAAGGCTCTTACTGTTTATTCTTTTGCCAAAGAAATGAACCTTCCAATTGTCGTTATTGACAGTGAAAAACTTTTGCAGGATTTTTCAATTAAGATTGTTAATGGACTCAAAGGTGTTATTGCACAGTTTGATAAGTGCGTTGTACTTTTTAAAGATGTCAATTATTCTAATATGCTTGACGAAGGCAAGATGACTTCTTTCCTTTCAAAGATTTGTCAGATTAAGAATTCATTCCCGCGTTCTTTCTTCTTTGCATCAGCTTCTCAGTTTGCTTTTTATCCGCAATTTTTCTTTGGAGCTGAAGGCTTTAATAATAAAGTTTCTTTCAACTCTCCTGATCCGAAAGATCGTGAAAAGCTGATTAAAAAGTTTATTGCAAATATTCCTTATGATGAAAACTTGGACTTTAATAAAGTTGCTCGTGATTTTATCGGTTGCAGCGGTGGCGATATTGCAGATATTTTGAACAAGGCATGGATTTCTTGTCTTCTCGAAAACAAGCCGAAGCTCACCTATGAAATCATTAATGCAACGATTTATTCTGAGACTTTTGGTAATAAGATTCGCAAAATGTCAGAAAAAGAAATGCGTCTTACTGCCTACCATGAAGCAGGCCACGTTATTGCTGGTTACTATGGTTCTACTGACTATAAAGTAAGTAAAGTTGAAGTTGTATTTAGACCTCAGTCTTTGGGTCTTACTGATCCTGAAACTGATGAAGACAAACTTTCTTATACTCGTGAAGATATTAAAGGTCGTATTATTCATTGCCTGGGCGGCAAGGTTGCTGAACAGATAATGTTTAATACAAACACATCTGGTGTATCTTCTGATCTTTCAAATGCCACTACTCTGGCCGAAAGCTATGTTAAGTATTTTGGCATGGATAGAACTTTTGGACCTATCTGTTTGCAAGAAGAAGTACTTCCTAGTGAGTATCTTAATTCAATTGCAGATGGCAAAATTCAAGAGATGCTTATAGAACTTGAATCTAAAGCAACTGAAATTGTGCTTGAGCATAAGGATAAACTTATTGCTATTGCTGAACAACTTATCAAAAAAGAAACTCTCTACAAAGAAGAAGTTATGGCTATTTTGGAAGGCGATAAAAAGCCGCAAACTACTTCTACTCGTGGCAAAAAAAAAAGCCAGCCAAAAACGTAACTAAAAAACCTGTTAAAAAAGTTTCTAAAAAATCAGAAGCAAAACCCAATACTTCAAATGAAGAATAATAATTTCAAAAACTCCCTATTTTAGGGAGTTTTTTTAGCTTAAAAATCAAAAAAAATGTCCTTTTTATCATTTTTTACAATTGTGTTACAACTATATTTCAAACGTAAATTTTTGTTGATTTTAAAAATGCCAAAAAACCTTACGGAAAAGCGAAAAAATTGTTTAATTTTTTTCAAAAAAGTGTTGAAAATTATGTTAATACATTGTATAATTGCTATGCTTTAATAGATTGAGCGTGGAGAAGTTTTTTACAAATCCACGGCGAGGTGGATTTGCGTCTTGTCAAGGCAAGATCCATTGTCCACTTTATAGTGGGTAATTGTAATTACTTTCCCACTCAGAAAAGGTTAAAGCAAAAAATAAAAAAACCGACAAACCAAAGGAGGAATACCAGAATGAAAAGGTTTCTTGGCATCTTTTTGTCCTTGGTGGTAGCGGTATGTGGTTTGTTCGCATTCACCGCTATTGCCGAAGCGCAGGGTAACGACATTCTTCCCCCCCTGGAAGATTTGTACGTAGAACTCTACGTGAATTCCAATGGCTATGTTTACGCCTACGACAAAGAGTCTGGTGACCCTGGTACTTTCGTTGAATCTGCAGACCTTATCGGTTCTTCTCCGGCAATCCACGGTTTCAAGTATGGATTCCTGGTACAAGATGCCGAATACGACTTCGTTCCTGGCGCCAAAACAATTCCTCATCCTGGCGGAGTGAACCAAGTTGTATATCTTTATCGGTCAACAGTACTTTTTAAAGACATTGAGGTAACTACAGCTTTTACACAACTTCCTGTTGAAATTCAGGACTACATCAGAGCGTATGATACTATGTGGGCTCGCCCCCTCATTGATTACACGCTCATCACTGTGGATAGTACTGAATACGTAAGCCACGAAGTACAGCAGTATGATGTTTCTAGGCATGTACTCGTAGCCAAGTATTTCCACTCTGATAATCCTGAAGATTACTTGGGTGTTTTCTATAACCTGGAGACTGAAGAGCTCACGCTTTGCTGGAAAGCAGGTTGTGGCCCCGAAGTAACACCGACGCCGACACCTGGTCCGACGAATACGCCGACGCCGACTGATGAACCTACACCTACGCCGACGCCCACGCCGACTGGTGGACCTACGCCGACGCCTACACCGACTCCGACTGGTGGTCCGACACCCACGCCGACTCCGACTCCCACCAATACACCCACGCCAACCCCAACGCCTACCAATACGCCGACACCGACACCGACGCCTACCAATACGCCGACACCCACGCCGACTGCAACACCGGTAGTGACGCCTGACCCCACTCCGACGCCGACTAACAAACCCACAGCTACACCTGTGGTAACGCCGGAACCGGAACGGCCTGGTGATAACGACGATGGTGGCTATGGTGACAATCCTCTCGAGGATTTGGATGTTCAGCCTGTTGCTACTCCGAAGGTAACTCCTGAAGCCGAAAAGCCCGGAAGCAACGATGATGGTGGTCATGGTTCGAACCCGCTTGAAGACCTGCATGTTGATCCGCCGAGCAACACCGATGGTGGTTACGGCGGAAATCCGCTTGCTGGAAATAACAACGGCGGTGCTGAAAGTGGCTCGAGTTCCAGTGGAAGCAGTGGTGGAAACACCGGCGGAAACCCCTTAGGTTCGTCCAGTAGCAGTTCCGAAAGTAGTTCTGGATCAAGCTCTAGCGGTGGCAATGGTAATCCCTTAGGATCGTCTAGTGGCAGTGCAACTCCGCAAGCCAAGCCCGAGACTTCAAAGGCCGCCACTCCCCAAGCTGTTCCGGAAACTTCACCTCAGGAATCTGCTGCAGCTCCAAAAGCCGCACCTCAGGCTCAGCCTCAAGCAGAACCTCAAGCTCAACCACAGGCTGCTGCACCTCAGTCACTTCCTGACGAAGGAAACAAAACTGTAGAAGAAGTTGCAGACATCCCGCATGAGCAGAATCCGCTTGATAATGGCGACGGTGGATATGGAGACAATCCCCTGTAAGCTTTTAACCTTTCTGACCGACCCCCATGGAGCACTTTGCTCCGTGGGGATTTTTTTTGCATTAAAAATGGCGAGCAATGCTCGCCGGTATGGTTTTGTATCGGCGACCACTGGTCGCCATTACGATTTTTTACAAAACAAAAAGCTACAAGTATAAATACTTGTAGCTTTTTGCATTAAAACTATAGAATAATCTTATTTGATTATTTTAATCTTCTTCAACTTCTTCTCCATCTTCATTTAGAGACCATGTGTGAGAAGCTCTTGTAGCTTCAACGATATCACCGATTAATTTATGGTTTCTATTAACATCTGGGAATCCAATCTTTGTTGATTTTGTTACTTCAGCTGGAGCTCTTAATAAGTAGAAGTTTACTAATTGAGCAACTTCAGCTCTTGAAATAGGTTGATCAAGTCTTAAGTTTGTATTCTTTTCAGATACAGGAGCCATGTTTAATCTGCAAAGTAATGTAGCATATCCAGCAGCCCAATGAGCATCATATGTTTCATTGTTGTCTAGATAGTATACTTTTGTTTTATCTTTATAAATCTTAATTAGATCGTCAGCTTCTTTAACTTCGAATCCGTCGCCCTCTTCTTCTTCTAATTGACGAGCGATGATTGTCATGAATTCAGCTCTTGTCATTGTCTTATTTGGATAGTAATTTCCATCTGGGAATCCTTCGATAAGACCATATGCTCTAGCAGCTCTAATAGCTCTTCTAGCTGATACATATGTTTCATTTAAATCAGGGAAATCATATGTATTGTTATCGTTAGAAGTAGAGATACCAAAAATTCTTGTAAGAACTAAAGCACCTTCAGCTCTTGTGATTGTATCATCTGGACGGAATGTACCAGTACCTAAATCACCATACATATATGGATCATGTTCGTCTTTAATTTCAACATCGAAATCTTTAACGATTAGGTTAATAACTGCTGATAAATCTTTCTTTTTACCATCTTGGAAAATTGTAGCTTTTGGAGTAATTCTCTTAAATGTAGCTTTTGAACTACCTAAAGATGTGTACTTAACAACTACTGTCTTTGTTCCAGATTCTTCTTTATCTAAACCATTCTTGAATGTCCAAGTGATTGTTCCATCTTTCTTAGATACTGAACCACCATCGCTGTTTACAACTGTAGCAGCAAGAGGTAAATCAAGAACTAATTTAACTTCTTTATCAGTTTTCTTTCCACCATTTTTGTAATCAACATAGTAAACAACTTTTTCATTTAATGCATAAATGTTTTTGTTTGCTCTGTCTTCGTTTTCATATGGTTCACTTCTTAAAGAAACTGCTAATTTATTTAAGTCATCATTTTCTTTCATCCATGGTTCAATGATTAATTCATCATCGTCATCATCTTCTGGTTCGATTGGTTCTACTGAAGATCCAGCTTTAACTGTGAAAGTCTTGCTGTTAGCCCATTTACCATCAGTAGCTTGAGCTGTGATACCAAGTGTTAATCCATCTCCTAAATCTGCTGGAACTGGGATTGTAGCACTTGAACCATTGATTTCAACAACGTTTCCGTTACCCCATTTGTATGATACTAATTTAACACCTTTGTTAGATGTTCCAGAAACAACTAATTTTGTTCCTTCACCTACTTCGATTGTAGCTCTGTTTTCAACAACAACGCCATCTTTTCTTAAATAAGCTTCGATTGTTGTTTCATCTTCTTCAGCTTTTGGAAGAACTGTAAATGTTTTACTATTTGACCATTTACCATCTTTAGCTTGTGCTACGATAGATAATTTTTTACCTTCGCCTAAAGCTGGAACTTTGATGTTTGCACTTGATCCATCAATTTCAACGATTGAACCGTTGTCCCATTTGTATGCAACAAGTTTAACACCAATGTTTGAATTACCAACAATTCTAAGTGTGTCGCCTTCAGCACATCTAATTGTGTCTAAGTGTTCAATTGTTTTACCATTGTATTCTAAGTTAGCTGTTACATTAACGTCTTCTTCCTTAGGACAATTTACCCAAACACGAACTGCGTTTGAATTACCTACGAAGTTGTTACCGAAGTCATTTGAAACTGCTTCGAATACGAATTGTGTTGCATTTCCTTCTGTTAAGTCAGCAGGAATTGTGAATGTAGCTGATTTCTTTCCTGTAGAAAGCTTTTCAAATACTGGTCCACCACTTCTTGACCAATAAATTGTTAAAGAATCATCTACGTACTTTGCGTCTGTTGTGATTGTTAATGTTCTATTTTTATCAGAATTATATAATTCGATTGATTCTCTATCTTGTAGAGTTTCACCATTATATGATACAGATAAGTTCATAATATAGTCACCAGCAAATGCTACTGAAAAAGCACTTACGATAAGTAACATCACAACGAATAAAGAAACTTTTGCTTTTAAGTTACTCATAATCAAAAAAACCTCCTATAATTTCTTATCTTATTACTGTTTTCCCCTTTTCTAGGGGTGCGTTGCACATAATATCACGGATTATGTAAAAAAGCAATAGTTTTTGTAATATTTTTGTAATAATTTTATGTAACTTTATCATCCGTAGTTTTGGGATAAATTTAAAGCAACTTTTTGAACATATTTTTTTATAAAATCTTATAATATTTTGATGTGATTTTTTTACTTTTTTATTCTATTTTTTCTCCAAAATCTGGTTTAAATAATACAGTAACCTATTATAAGTCAAACTGGCTATATATAAGCAAAAATTAGGTAAAAAATAAACAAAAATTATGTAAAATATATTGAATTTTATGTAAATTTATTGTATAATAAATATGCTAACTTAAATAATCTCGATGGTGGGTATACCAATTGTTATTCCACATTTTCGTGGATCTTTTTTATGCTTCGGCGTTTAAAGATCGCGTATTTGGGTAATAACAATTGGTATGCCCATTTAAGGGATTTTTATAGGTTATGTGGTACCAGGTGGTTTTCTCTTTATCCATGATTGTAGGGGGTCTAATGATAACCAAGTGTTGCCTAGATGCGACACGCCTCCAGAAAGGAATTACAAAGTGGCTAAGGCTAAGAGGATTGCTATCTTGACTGGGATCATTGTTTCTATTTTCTCCATCGCATCTGCGATGGCTGAAACCATGCGGATTCCCGCATGCAAAAGCGGCATCTTTGATGTCGTCGCTGGTACGCCCCTCACCGGGACAATTCAGAATACCAAGGTTACAAAGCAGACCAGCATGGCCAAACATGCTGCCAATGGTTTTTATACCGGCTCTACCGGTAAGAACGTTGGTCTTGAGTTAGGTCATGATTGGGAATCAACGATTGACATTCTTGATGCTTCAATCGTTGACGCGGAACTTTTTTCACAGCTGACCGGTATTCCAATGGACCAGATTCCCTCTCTGACAAAACAGGATATCTGCGATGTCGTAGTAGAACGGATTCTGACCATTGACCGCAATGCATCCTCTGTTCATCTGGAGAAATATCAGTCGACTTTTAAGCCGGTTGTAAAGCTTCAGATGGGCAAAAAGAGCAACCAGTACTGGAACGTTTATGTTCGGCAGGATCTTGAGTGGACCCTCTGCACAAAAGGCAGTGGTTCTTCCAAGCCGCAGAACACGCCCCAACCCACGGTAGCACCTACCCCTGCACCCACAACGGAACCGACGCCTGTTCCTACCCAGGAACCGACGCCCGTTCCTACCCAGGAGCCGACTCCGACCCCCACCCCCGGTGGAACTGGTCATCGGCCTCCGTCCACACCCACTCCTGAACCCACTGCGGAACCGACTGCTACGCCGGCCCCCACGCCGCAGCCCACACAGGCTCCTACGCCCGTGCCTACGGCTGAGCCGACCAATGCACCGACCCCGCAGCCCACTCAGGCGCCCACTCCCGAACCCACTGCGGTTCCCACGAGTCAGCCTACTCCTCAGCCCACCCGGGCTCCGGAACCGACTGATCCTGGTACTGGAACTGGCCATCGGCCTACCACCCAGGAAACTGCTGCTCCGCAGCAGACTCCCGAACCCTCTGGCGAAGGAACTGGTCATCGGCCTACCACTCAGGAGACCGCTGCACCGCAGAACACTCCTGAAGCCTCTGGCGAAGGAACTGGTCATCGCGGTGGACATTCTACTGAAGAAGCCGCTCCCCAGAACACGCCTGAAACTTCTGGTCAGGACAACGGAAACGGACAGACCGGTGGAGATAACTTCACTGGTTGGGGTTCATAATCTAATCTATAGGAAGTTCCATGAGGCTTTGCACAATTGTGCAAAGCCTCTTATTTTTGCCTTTAATTGGGCTATTTTAGTGACTTTTATGTAAATTTGTGATATAATATTGTTTAGTACCAACATTTGTAAACGTGGAAAACAATCAACAGCCACATTTTCTAGCTATTTTGCATTTGCATTTAGCTTATTTTGTGTGGAATACAATTGTATATACACTCATTTGTTGGGAAAAAAATTATGGCCAAGAGCCAAAAAAAGAAAGGATCGTCAAAATGAATACTGCTCGTAACACCATCAAGATCTCCATGGTTCTGGTTTCTCTGATTCTCGCTTGCTTTACGACCGCACTGGCGGAAGACTTCTGCATTAAGTGTGAAAACACTTCTATCGAAGTACTTGCTGCCAAAAAGAACCGTGAAGATAGAATCTTTGGTGGATTCTTCACTGAAAAGGTTGAACTCGAGCGTAGTGAAGCTGCTGACATGAAGCAAAAGTCTTCCTATGTCAAAGCTTCTACTGCCACGGCTAACTGCCTCGGTACCAACAGATTGGATCGGAAAATCCGGTTCACCACTGCTGGTAATCTCAAGTCTTACAACTTCGTGAATGCTTACTGGTTCGACCAGGAAGCTTACGAAGCTTTTGGTGGGGACGCTCAGAGCTGCTTCGATGCAACTTTGTTTGCTTCTACCAAGAAAGGCTATGAAGGTCAGATGAGCCACAGGATTTGGAATCGTAATGCTCGCAAGCATACGACTACTGTCCTGGAAGGCAATCTTGGCGGCCGGGCCGTTCGCGTTAGCTTCATCATCAAAGATGGTGAGCGCGTGTATGGTCTCGAACTTCTGGAGCAGACCGTGCTCCATACTCCGACCACGGCTACCCAGCCTGAGGAAAAAGTTCCTACTGAAGAAGTAGTTGAAGAAACTACTCCTGAAGAAGAAACTGGTACTGGTACCGGTCATCGTGAACCCACTCACACTGAGGAAACGGGTTCCGGCACTGGTCATCGTACCCCCACTGGTAGCGAGTCCACGAGCGGCTCCGACAACGGAAATGCTCAGACTGGTGGAGACAACTTCACTGGTTGGACCTCTCAGCCCAGCGAATCTGGTAGCGGCACTGGTCATCGTACTCCCACCACTCAGAACACTGAGTCTGGTAGTGGTACCGGCCATCGTTCTCCTACCGGAAACACTGGTAGCGGCACTGGTCATCGTTGAATCCCAACAAAAACCCCGTATGCAAAAGCATACGGGGTTTTATTATTCTATACTATAAATTAGTCATCTACTCTAACTTCTGTGCCTTCATGTGTTAATGTGTATGAATGAGCAGGCATTGTAGCTTCAAGTATATCTCTATATAATTTGTGATTCTTTGAAACATCACTAAATTGAACTTTTCCTTCTTCAGCTGGTGCTCTAAATAAGAAGAAGTTTACTAATTGAGCAACTTCTGCTCTTGTAATTTCTTCATCTAATCCTAAATCTTTGTGTGAGCTTGTAACTGGAGTCATATTAATTCTTACTAGTAATGTAACATATGGAATTGCCCAATGATTTGTTGTAGATGTAGAACCTGTCATATAAACATTTGTAGGATTTTTATAAACTTTAATTGCCATATCATCTTCTTTGATTTCTAATCCTTTAACATCATCTTCTTCAGCTCTAACTTCTACATAGCTTGCTATAATTCTCATAAATTGAGCTTTTGTCATCTTATCGTTTGGTCTATATGTGCCATCTGGGAAACCAGAAATTAAGCCCATCTTAGAACTTGCAACGATAGCTTGTTGTGCTGATAAATAAGTATCTTTAAGATCTGAAAATTCATTTCCAGCAACTTGTGTACCTGTATAGTTAATACCAAAAATTCTTGCAAGAACTAAAGCACCTTCTGCTCTAGAAATGCTTTCATCTGGTCTAAATGTTGGTGTAATAGATTTATCTTCCATTAAGTCACCAATCATGTATGGATAATGTTCATCAGCAATTTCTGTATCTTCATCTTTGAAAATTAAATTGATAACAGCTGATGTATCCTTTGGTGTCTTAGAGTTTGAAACATAAATCTTTGCTACTGGGTAAATAGTTTCAGATTTTTTGCTTGATTTGCTAAGTGCAACATATTTAATCTTAACTACTTTTGTTCCTGATTGTCCTTTTTCTAATCCATCAGGCCATGTCCATGTAATTGTCTTCTTTTCTTTGTCTACTGTTCCGCCAAAAGCATCTACTACATCAAAATCAAGTGGTAATTCAAGAACTAGTTTAACTTCGTTATTAATATCTTTTCCACCATTTTTGTAATCTACATAGTAAACAACTTCTTCTTTTAAAGCGTACATATTTTTGTTAGATTTTTCATATTCATCGCTATCGTTTCTTAAAGAAACTGCTAATGCTTCGATATCTTTGTTTTCTTTCATCCAATCTTCAATGATTAATTCATCATCAATTGGTTTTGTTGATTTAAGTTTAATATAATATGTTTTGCTTGGAGACCAAACTCCATCTGTTGAATGTGCAGTAATTTCAAGTGTTTTTGTTTTTCCTGCTTCTCCGTTTGGAATTGTAATTGTTCCTGTAGAACCATTAATTGTCTTAACATCATTTTTGTTTCCATCCCAAATGTATTGGAATTTATCAATTGTTCCAACATTTGTTGAACCAGTAGCTGTTAAAGTTGTTCCTGGTTCTTTTTCTACTGTTGATTTGTGAGCAAGAGTTGTGTTTCCATCTTTAACATTTACTTCTACGTTAGTAGCAACCTTATCAACAAAGTTAAAATAAACTGTTACAAAGTTTGAGTTACCAACATATCTGTCTGCACTACCTTCTGGTAAATCTTTATTGTGTTCAATATATGCTTCCATATCTACATGGTGTTGAGTACCAGTAGCAAAATTTGGAATAGTAAATGATCTTGTAGCACTTCCTGTTGCATCATTCCATTCTCCACCATCCCAAGCATATCCTATTACTAAAGTATTATCTACATACTTTGGATTTGTTGTAATATTAATTGTTCTAGATGAATCAGGTGATATTTCAACTGTTTCACCATTCTTTAATGTTTTGCCACCTAATGTAGCTGTTAAGTTGAATATTTCTTTTCCGTTATAATCATCTGCAAAAGCTACGGAAATAGCCATAACAACTAGTAACATAACTAAACCTAATGAAATCTTTCTTCTTACGTTACTCATATTTTAAAAACCTCCTATAGTTTTAACTTTTGTGCTTTTTCGCACCCGACTGTTAATATTATAATATATTCCCAATAAAAAATCAATACTTTATGTAAACTTATTTAAATTTTTTTTATGTTTTTTAGATCTTCTCTATTTATAGGTTTTTGGGCCAAAAAAGGCGCAAAAAAGAGGTAGTTTCCTACCTCTTTTTTAGTATGTTATTTAATTACTTCTTTGCCATCAGATGTTACCATATATGAATGAGATTCTCTCGTTGCTTCAACAATATCTCCAATTAATTTATGGCTTCTATTAACATCTGTAAATTGCATATTTGTGCTAGAAGTTACTTTGGCAGGAGCTCTGAATAGATAGAAATTACATAGTTGAGCTACCTCAGCTCTTGTTATTGTTTCATCTACTCTTAGATCTTTCTCCTTGCTTGATGCATTTGTCATATTTAATCTAGCAAGTAATGTTACATATGGATTTGACCAATGGTTCTTATTACTTGTATTCTTATAAATTACAAGTGCATCTGTATCTTTTAGTTCTAAGCCTTTCTTATCTGCACTTTCTGCAACATAGCTTGCAATAACTCTCATGAACTCAGCTCTTGTCATCTTACCATTTGGTTTAAATGAACCATCTGGATATCCTGACATGATATTTAATTGAGTTGCTTTTGTAATAGCTTGTCTAGCTACATAGTATGTATCTTCAATATCACTATATTTTGTAGTAATTGTCTTAACATTTGTATAGTTTTCACCAAAGATTCTTAATAGAACCATAGCACCCTCAGCTCTAGATATACCTTCATCAGGTCTAAATGTTGGAGCTTCAAGGTCACCATACATATATGGTTCATGAGTATCACTAAATTTTGTATCTTCATCTAAATAGATGCAATTAATAACTGCTGAATAATCCATTGCTTTTGTTTTCTTATAAATTACTGCTTGTGGATAAATCATTTCACTCTTTAATGTCTTCTTAGATAAAGCTGTATATTTAAGTCTTACTTCTTTTGTATCTGCAGCTTTTTCTTTAACTCCATTTGGGAATGTCCAAGTAATTGTTTTCTTATCATTATCAACTACACCACCATCGCTGCTTACAATCTTGAATGAAAGTGGGATATTTAATACAAGTTTAACTTCTTCACTAATATCTTTTCCAGCATTCATATAATCTACTAAGTAAATAACTTCTTCATCAATCATATAGAAGTTTTTATTTGCTTTATCTTCATCAGATCTATTTCTAAGAGCAACTAATAATCCTTCTGCATCATCATTTTCTCTCATCCATGGATCTATATCTAATTCTCCACCATCTTCCATCTCACCGCTTAAAACAAATTTATATGATTTAGATGATGTTTCTGTATTATCTGTTAAAATTGCTTTAACTTTTAAAGTATGTGTCTCACCTTGTTTTGCAACTACATTAGTTTTTGCTGAAGCACCATTTACTGTTTGTTCAGAACCATTGTCCCAAGAATAAACTAAAGATTTAATATTTGCTGTTGGTGTTCCAACTAAATCAATAGATTCATTTCCTTCAACAGTAGTTGTTGATCCATTTGTTAATGTTTTATTGTTTAATTTTGCATCAACTTGTCCTTCTAATGTTTTCTTTGGAATTGTAATATAGTAAATCTTTGTTACTATATTTCCATTCTTTAATGTTCCTCTAATTGTTAATTTATGTGTTGTACCAGGTTCAAAGTTTGGAATTGAAATCTTTTTATTTGAAGGTAAGTTTTGGAATGCACCATCATCCCAGTTATATTCAAATTTAGTAAAGTTAGATTCTGGATTAAATTTAACTGTGATTTCTGTTCCAGGTTCAACACTAGTTGGTTTGCTTTGTGTTTCACTTAATGCTCCTGAAGGAACTGAAGCAGAAATTGTTCCTGTTACTTCCTCTTCTTTAACATTAATTGTTATATTTTTCTCAGCAGATTTTGTTCCTTTTTTAGTAACTGCTTTTACATATAAAATGTGTTGTCCAGTTGCTACTGGATATCCAAATTGATCGCTTGTTTGATTTGAACTAGCATCATTATCCCAATGATATTCAAAATGATCAAATGTACCATTTTGAACTGTTGGTGTTGCTTTTACATATGTACCTTTATCTTGTAAAGATACTGTTACAGTTTCTGGAGCAGCTACATTAACTGTTATGCTCTTTTCTGGAGACATATTTCCTTTCTTAGAAACTGCTCTTACATATAATGTATGTGATCCAGTTGCTACTGGATAACCAAATGTATCACTTGTTTGATTTGAACTAATATCACTATCCCAATGATATTGGAAATGATCCAATGTACCATTAGTTACAGTTGCAGTTGCTTTAATATTGCTTCCTGTATCTTTTAAAGATAATGTTAATGATTCTGCTTCAGCAACATTTACTGTTACACTCTTTTCAGCAGATTTTACACCATTCTTAGTAACTGCTTTTACATATAATATATGTTTTCCAGTTGCAACTGGATAACCAAATGTACTACTTGTTTGAGTTGAGGTTACATCACTATCCCAATGATATTCATAATGATCAAATGTACCATTAGTTACAGTTGGAGTAGCTTTTACGTTACTACCTGTATCTGAAAGTGAAAGTGTAACTGTTTCATTAGCTGCAGGTCTTTGAATATAGTATGTTTTACTAGAAGACCAGTTATTATCTTTTGATTGGCAAACTGCTTCTAAAGTAATCTTTTGACCTTCTGCCATATTTGGAACTGTAATTGTTCCTGATTCTCCATTGATTGTTTTAACATCACTTGAATTTCCATTCCAAATATATTGAATTTTATTAATTCCAATATTTGATGTTCCAACTAAAGTAAGAGTATCACCAGGTTGTTTTTGAATTGTTGCTTGATGTGCAATTGTTTTGCTTCCATCTTTTAAATTAATTTCACGAGTTGTTTCTTCAAATTTAAAATAAACTGTTACAAAGTTTGTATTTCCTACATATCTTTCAGGGTCACCTTCTGGTAAGTTTTTATTATGTTCAATATAACCTTCCATATCTAGAGTATGTGTTGATCCATTAGCAAAATTTGGAAGTGTAAATGAAATTGATTTTTTACCAGTTGTATCATTCCAATTGCCACCATCCCAACAATAGCCAACAACTAATGTGTTATCTACATATTTTGGATTAGTATCTATTGAAACTGTTCTAGGTGATGTGGAATAAACTTTAATGGTTTCACCATTCTTTAATGTTTTTCCATTGTAAGTAGCTGTCAAGTTGAATATTTCTTGTCCGTTATAGTCATCAGCAAAAGCAACTGCACTCATGCAGAAAACTAAAACTAAAACAAAAATCGAAATAATACTTCTTTTCATAGTATTTGTCATAATATCTTCCTCCTCTTTCGTTTCTTATTATTTTTTCTTTAATAATATGCGTTTTGTAAAATTTACATTATTTATGTTAACACATTTTGGCCTGTTTTTCAACCTTTTTATGTAAATTTAGCAAACTTTTTACATTTAGTTTTCTCGTATTTATCAAGGGTTTCGTGGCTTTTTGTCCCTAAACCCTACGGAAGTACGCGTTTACATAAATTTAACCTTGCTTAGTCCCCTACCAATAAATCTTCCTATTGTACATATTTTTTTGTTTTGGTATAATTTCTATGGAGGGGGTCTTTCTTTATGAATGCATTTTTAGAACAATTCGTTAATGGTTTGACTTATGTATTAGAAGCAATTGTCGGTTTCCTTTTAGGAGGCCCTGTAAGAGCCTTTATTACTGGCTTTATACTATTAAATGCCCTTGGCTATTACTTAATGTATAGAGATAAAAAGATAGCTAAAAGAAACGGACAAATCAAGAAAGAAAATCCAGAAGCAGATGAAAAAGAGCTTAAAAAGCTACTATTCACAAGGATTTCTGAAAGAACCCTTATGCTTACTGCTTTAGTAGGCGGTTCTTTAGGCGTTTTAGGTGGTATGTACAAATTCAAGCATAAGACTCAAAAGCCACTATTTAAGTATGGTGTCCCTATTATAATTGGCCTTCAAATAATCTTTATTATTTGGAGAATTATTAGAGCCTTAACTACTAAAACCCCTGTAGAATAATTATTAGTTTTATTTTTAAGGAGGAATTTATATGAACATTAAAGTTACTGGTAAAGATCTTGAAATTACAGATGCTATACGTGGTTATATCACAGATAAAGCAGATAGATTAGAGAAATTCGAAGGTTCCAACACAGAATTAACAGTAGTTTGTAAAGTTGAACGTGAAGATCAAATTGCAGAAATGCAACTTTCTCACAATGGAGAATTTATCAAAATAGAAGAAAAAAATGATGATTTATACGCTGCTATTGATTTAGCTTTTGATAGACTAGAACGTCAAATGAGAAAAGCAAAAGAAAAAGTAGCTGCAAGAAATAAAAGTGCTGAATTTGATGAGAAAGCCGCTAGAAGACTTAATGTTCCTCAAGTATCAAAAAATGGTGAAGTTACAATCACACGTGGATATAGCTTAAAGCCACTTACACTAGAAGATGCAAAATTAGCATTATCTGATTCTGCTGCCCTATTCTTAACATATGTTGATTTTGATACAAAACAAGTTAATGTACTTTATAAAAGAGTAGATGGAGATTTTGGACTAGTTATTCCAGAATAAATAAAAAAATTAAACCCGGGTTTTTAAACCCGGGTTTTTTTCTTAAATTGCAAATAAACTCATTTGATTACTCCACATCATTCCATTTAAGCATCCTGCATTTTTTAAGATTTCTGCTGTAGATTTACCTATACCAGCTCTTAGCATAAGTTCTTCTACCGACATAAACTCTCCATCTTTTTCTCTACTTGCTTGTATACTTTGTGCAGCAACTGTACCCAATCCTGGAATTGAATTTAATGGAGGTCTTATTCCCCCTTCTTCCATAGTAAATTTAATTGCATCAGATTTATAAAGATCTATGTCTAAGAAATTATATCCTCTTTCATAATATTCTAAAACAATTTCCAAAACTGGATACATATCTTTATCTTTTGGCAAAGCTAAGTTTCCAAGAGAATCGATCTCTCTCATCTTTTCTATTACCTTTTGCTTTCCATGAGCCATAATATCGCTATCAAAACCATCTGCTCTAATAGAAAAATATGCTGTATAATAAGCTCTTGGAACATGTACTTTAAACCATGCTATTCTAAATGCATTAGTTACATATGCTGCTGCGTGTGCTTTAGGGAACATGTATTTTATTTTCTTGCATGATGAAATATACCAATCTGGAACATTGTATTCTCTCATCATTGTTTCTTGTTCTTCAGTTAATCCCTTTCCTTTACGCACACTCTCCATTATTTTAAATGAAGGCTTTGGTGGAAGTCCCATGCTAATTAGATAAATCATAATATCATCACGAGTACATATTGCATCTTCTAGTTTTATAGTACCTTCTTGAATTAATGTTTGTGCATTATTTAGCCATACATCTGTACCATGAGATAATCCAGAAATTCTAAGTAACTCTTCAAACTTTGTTGGCTTAGTATCTACTAACATTCCTCTTACAAACTTTGTTCCAAATTCTGGAACTCCATAAGTACCCACTTCACTTTTTATTTGTTCTGGTTTTACATTTAATGCATTTGTAGAACAGAAAATTGACATTGTTTCTTTATCATCTAAAGGAACAGTACGAGGATCAATTCCAGTTAAATCTTGAAGCATACGAATAACCGTTGGATCATCGTGACCTAGTATATCTAGCTTTAGCAAGTTTTGATCAATCGAGTGATAATCAAAATGTGTAGTAATAATGTCTGAATCCGGATCATCCGCTGGATGTTGTGCAGGGCAAAATTCAAAAATCTCATGTCCTTCTGGAACTACTATGATTCCACCTGGATGCTGACCAGTTGTACGTTTTACACCTGTACATCCTGCAGCTTCTCTTACAATTTCTGCAGAATTAACTATTTTATTTCTTTCTTCGTAATATTTTTTTACATATCCAAAAGCAGTCTTATCTGCAATTGTACCTACAGTACCTGCTTTAAAAGTTGTACCTTTACCAAATATTACTTCTGTATATTTATGTGCTTTTGCTTGATATTCTCCTGAGAAGTTTAAGTCTATATCGGGCTCTTTATCTCCATCAAATCCTAAGAAAGTTTCAAAAGGAATATCCATACCATCTTTTGCTAAAGGATGTCCGCAGTTTGGACAAGTCTTATCTGGTAAGTCAAATCCATTTTTTACTCCATAATCAGTAAAATCTGAATACTTACAATTAGGACATCTATAATGAGCTTTTAGCGAATTTACTTCTGTAATACCCGTTAAGTAAGCAACTAATGAACTACCAACAGAACCTCTCGATCCAACTATATATCCATCTTCATTAGATTTCTTAACAAGTTTTTGAGCAATGATATACATTACTGAGAAACCATTTTTAATAATAGAATCTAACTCTTTATTAATTCTTTCTTCAACAATTTGTGGAAGATTCTCACCATATAATTCATGTGCTCTATTTAAAGTTATATTTCTAATTGTATCTTCACAGCCTTCAATATGAGGTGCTGCTTTATAATCTGCTATTGGACAAATTTTTTCACACATATCTGCAATCTTATTTGTATTTGTTACTACTACTTCATATGCTTTTTCTTTACCCAAATATCCAAACTCTCTAAGCATTTCATCAGTAGTTCTAAAGAACAATGGAGCTTGATTATCTGCATCATCGTAGCCTTGTCCTGCCATCAGAATTCTTCTATATAATTCATCTTCAGGATCCATAAAGTGAACATCACAAGTTGCAACAACAGGCTTATTTAATTTTTCACCAAGAGCAACAATCTTTTTATTGAAGTCTTGAAGTGTTTCTATATTTTTTACAGTACCTTCTCTAACTTTAAATAAATTATTACCAAGTGGTTGTATTTCTAAATAATCGTAAAAGTCTGCAATCTCTTCTAATTCTTCATCAGACTTACCCTCTTCTATTGCTCTATATAGTTCTCCTTGTTCACACGCACTACCTATCAATAATCCTTCTGAATATTTTTTTAGTAAGCTCTTCAAAGTTCTTGGCTTTTTATAAAAATAATCTAAATGTGCAAATGTAACTAACTTATATAAATTCTTTAATCCTATTTTATTAGTTACCAAAATAATCGCGTGATAAGTAGGCAATGTTTTAAAGCTTACATCATTTGCAAGTGCTTTATCTACATCTTTGAAATGTGTAATACCTTTTTCATCTAATCTTTGTAGCATAACATCAAATACTTTTTTAAGTGTATCTACATCTGCTAAAGCTCTATGTGCTACATCAACTTGTATTCCTAAATCTTCTGCAATTAATCCTAATTTAAATTTTTTACGATCTGGGAACAACTCTTTTGCTAATGCTAAAGTATCTATCCAAGGATAATTAAATTCTAATCCTAGTCTTCTTGCATTTTCACGTATAAAACCAACATCAAAAGTAGCATTATGTGCAACTATAGTAGTGTCTTTGCAAAATTCTATTACTTTTGGCAAAACGATATCTATAGTTTCTGCATCTTTTACCATGTCATCAGTGATATTTGTAATCTCACTTACTTTTTCTGGTATATGTTTTTCAGGATTTACAAAGCACTCGAAAGTATCTATAACTTCTCCATTTTTTACTTTCATAATACCAAATTCAGTTATACGTTCTGTAAGTTTTGATATACCTGTTGTTTCTATATCTAGTATGCTATATGTTTCATCTTTTAGAGTCTGATTATCTTTATAATCAAAAATCGAAGTTACGCCATCTGGTACCAAATAAGCTTCAACACCATATAAAACTTTAATATCATTTTTCTTTTTAGCTTCTGCTTTTGCTTTTTCAATTGCTTCATCGCGTTCTAACTTTATTTTTTCTTTTTCTTCTTCTGACAAATTTTCATCTGATAATTTAGAAGCATACTCTTCTTCAACTTTCTTTTGAGCTTTTTCTTGAGCTTTCTTAACCGCTCCTTTTACTGCTTTATTTGCATCTGGAAAAGCCTGCACTACTCCATGATCTGTAATAGCTACTGCCTTGTGTCCCCACATTATCGCTCTTTTTACTAATTCTTCTGCTGAAGTAACACCATCCATTTGAGACATTTGAGTATGTAAATGAAGCTCAACTCTTTTTTCTTCTGCTTCATCCATACGAATCTTTTTACTATACTCAGCTTCTTCTATAACATCAGCAATTACACCAAATTCTTTTGAATAGCCATTATATTCATATGTGCCAACTACTCTAACTGCTTTTGCAGATTTAAGCATAGGCTTTGCTTCACTAAACTCTTCTGGTTTTAGAAAAGCTCTACAACTTATTGTACTAGTGCCATCATATACATCAAAAGAGATCATAAAACTACCATTTTTGGTCTCTCTACTATCAAAATTTGAAAGTTCACCAGTAATAATTACATAAGGAGTATCTTCAGCTAAATCTATTATCTTAACTTCTTTTGGATTTGGTGTATCTTTCCAACCTTTGAAAATTAGTTTATCTGGATCTTTAATATTTGTTGTAGTCTTTTTGCGAACTGGTCTTCCATTAAAAAACTTCTTTTCTTCAGCTTGATTATTATAACTATTCGCCGCTTCTTTTGAATTATTATCTCTACTTTTCTCATTACTATTTATTGTATTTGTTGTTACTTCATTCGTTTTTGCTTCAACTTTAATCTCACTTTCTACCATAGAAAGCAAACTATTTAATGCTTCATCTTGCACATCTTGTGGCAAGGTTCCATTTTCGATTTGTTTTTCAATCTTATTCCTTGCTTTTTGTTCTTTTGATTTTAGTTGTTCAACATTCTTTTCTTTCTCATGCTCTACTGCTCTTTTTGCGTTTTCTTGAAGCATGTTTTTAATAATAGTTTCTTCTGCATTTTCTTTCTTTTGTGAAAAATCATTTATAGATGGTTCAAAAAAGTTTATGTTATATCTATTACCAGTAGTGTTAAAAATAAAATCACTAACTGTTTTATCAATATTCTTTTGTAAAAGCATAAATTTTCCATTTGCTCCCAACTGAACATTAATATTATCACCTTCTATTGATGCAGTACTATTTAAAAAACTTGCTCTTGTTAATATATATTTTTTTGAAAAGAAATCTACAACTTCTCCCCAATTAAAATCTTTATTTTCCAACTTAAAATTGCCTCCAAAACAATATTTAACCCTATGTAAAAATTAATAAATTTATGTCTTTAAACTATCCAAAATATTTTACTATAAATGAAATTTTGCTACAAGAGGAACTTACAAGTAGCTATATTGCGGCATTTTTTATCTATGTGTAGTTTACAAAAAAAGTTGCAAAAAAATATGGTGGACAAAGCCACCATTTTATATTTCATCTTGATCTATATTAACATCTTTTTCTAAGTATTCTTTTTCTGCTTTTTCAATTATTTCATTCATTTCTGTCATAGCATATGTTTCAAATAATTTTTTTAAATATGCTATTTTTGTTTTGTCACCTTTAGCAAGTGCTCCACTTACTTCTATTTGAACACTATTTAAACTTGATTTAATTTTATCAAATAGGTCATCCATTTTTTCTTGGTTATGAGAGTAATGATTTGGATTTTCTACAATCTTTCCTTCATGAATATTTACATAGCCATAAATAAACTCTGGTGGAATCTTTCCCATCTGACTACAAGCTAAATCTAAAATACTTAGTGCTTTATACTCTTGTCCATCGGTTGCAAAATCGCTTTCTTTTATACCTAAATATGGGTCACCTAAAAATAGCTCTTCTCCACTACTATTCTTAATAGTAGTAGGAGACATTACTAAAATATTATATCCTTCTGATGTTAATGAATAAACATACTCCGTTAACAATCTATTTATATCTTCTTTTATTCTTTTATTTCTATATTTATCACCTAATTGTACTGTAGTATGTCGAATAGACTTTTTGCCATCAGCAATAATCAATCCTTCTTCAAAAACTTTTTCAGCAGCTTCTTTTGAGCCTTCTGAATTTCTCATATTATGACCAGCGATATTATAACCTCTTTCCATTTTTTCTTTCCAATTAGTCATAATATCACCTCCATATTACATTAAATTTCTACATAGCTACTACACTATTATTTTACCACAAAATATGCGCCTTTTCAATTATGTAACCTTTGCTTATATCCACAAGTCACCTTTTAATGGTTTAAAAGTATATCTTTGAGATGGTCTAAATCCAGTCTTTTCATCTTTACTTACTGTTTTCTCACAATATTTTATTATTTTTTTTCTAAAGTTTGATTTATCTACATTCGTTTTAGTTATTAATTCATAAGTTGCTCTTACATCTTCTAAAGTAAAATTATCACCTAAAAGTTTAAATACTATGTCTGTATTATCTATATTGCTTCTAACTCTTTTAAAGCTAATTAATATTTCTAGCAAAATATTTTTAATACTTTCATCATCTGTTTTAATTTCATGAAAATATTCTATATTCTTGCCTTCTACAACTTCTTTTGTTTTGTAATTATACTTTTCTTTATCAAATATAATTACTTTATTGTCTATTAAATCAAAATCAACTAATTTATATGAAGAATTCAATTTTTTAATATATTCTATATTAGTTAAACCTAGATAAATAACATCCACGCTATCTTTTATATTATGCGAAAAAACTTGCTCTAGATGAAAGAAACTAGTACCCAATATTCCTTTTATTTCTTTCTTTAAATCACTTTTCATATGATCTTTTTTATAAACCACACTAGGAAGTTTTCCATCTTTATTTATCAATATTTTAAGCTTTTTAATGTCATTTTTTCTTATATTTTCATTCTTTTCATTATCTAGTACAAATAAACAACACACAAGATTTATATTCATCTACATCACCTTTTTAATTATATCATAAACTAATTCTACTTGTTCTTCAAAGCTTTGATAGATAATTTAAGCGCATTTATCGTACTCGTCTTGTAAGCTCCATCTATTCCTTCTATTACTATCATTATAATCATCTTCCTTCATATTCTTTATAAAATCTACAATTTCTTCATCACTTTCAACAAATCTTACTTCTATATTTTTATTTAACATTTTAGCTGTTAGAATCGGAAACCAATATTCTCCAGAAATTTTATAATTTGTAATTTTAGGATCGCAAAATATTATTATCTTTTTTCCTCTCATAGCTCCATAAATCATTTCTGTAACACTAGCTATAGCAGAATATTTTCTTAAGTTTACAACAATCAAATCGCATCTATCTATCTGACTTAATTCTTCTATAACAACATTTTCACAATCAGATCTTCCTTTATGTTCTTTTTCATAATAAAATCCTCCTATATATAATACTTTTGGATTATCTTTAACTACTACTCCATCCGATGCATAAACAGTCCTAGCTACATCTCCAACAATTTTGCTACGAACATCATCTTTTAACATTTCACATACATTATCTTTATTGATAAGTTCATGTCTTGCATTGTATGTTCCTGAATAAAACATTTTTATCATCTTCATCGCCTTCTTTCATAAGCTTTTTCCAATTATAATATGAACCAACTGCCATTAAGGTCCAAACTATATTTAATAAGAATAAATAAAATGCTTGATTTGGTAATAAGTAGTATTCAACTGCATATAAAATGTCATTTACAAACCAAATAACCCATGTATCAATTTTTTTATTCATCATATAATAAGTAGCAACTAAACTAGAAACTGTAGTAAAACCATCTAGCCATGGTAGTGGATCATTTGTGCTAGATAATCTATTTCCAACAAACAAAGCACCTACTAGAATAATTAACGTATAGGCTACTCTCTCTTTTGTCTTGCAGCTTGTAATCTTACTAGAATCATTTTTTGTATTCCAAAGAACAAAACCAATGATTCCCATTATTAAATAGATACTATTGTTGAAAACATCTCCATATAAATGATTGATGAATGAAAAAGCAATTAAAAAGAGCATCTGAAATATATAAAATATCCAGTTGCTCCTTTTATTTATCATTGCTAAATAACCTTGCATCAATCCCAATATCGTTGCACAAATTTCTAGAACCATATCTATCGCCTCCTTACATATAGTATAATATACCATAAGTAATTGCATGTCAATAAAATATTCTAAATAAATTCTTCCCACACTATATTGGCTAAATCTAAGCCCTTCTTAGTTAATCTAACACTCTTATTACTATCGCCTACCAATTCTATTAACCCTAAATCAATTAATTTATCTAATTCATTTTTAAATACACTAAACAAATCCTTATTAAATCGATTTTTAAAATCATATTCAGAAACTCCATCTAATAGCCTTAGTTTTAAAATCATATATTCTTTTATTTTAGATTCTTCGGTTTGGATTTCTTCGATTATCGAGTATTGCTCACCATGGCGATCGATGATCGCCGCTACGTATTCTTCAATGTTATCTATATTTTTATATCTTGTATTATTTATATATGAACTTGCACCTGCTCCAATGCCATAGTATTCTTCTTGATTCCAATAGCATAAATTATGCTTAGATTCAAAGCCAGGCTTTGCAAAATTTGAAATCTCATATTGAATATAACCATTCTTTTTTAGCTCATCACATATTAAATAATACATTTTTCTTTCTTCTTCATCTGATGGCAAATTGCTAAAAGCATTGGGATTTTTCTTAATCAATTCATCATGAACTATCAAAGAGTAACATGAAATATGTTCTGGCTTAAGATTTATAATATAATCTAAACTACTTTTAATATCTTTTAAAGTTTGATTTGAAAGTCCAAACATTAAGTCTACACTAATATTATTAACCCCTTCTTCTCTTGCCATATAATATGCATCTTCAAAATCTTTTAGACTATGAATTCTTCCAATTCTTTTTAAAAGATCATCATTTGTAGTTTGAAGACCTATACTTAGTCTATTAACGCCTGCTTCTTTATATGTCATAAGCTTTTCTTTTGTTATCGTTCCAGGATTTAATTCTAGGGTAACTTCTCCATCACATTTAATATCTTGCATTATTTCTTTTATGTATTTAGCAGGAATTACAGATGGAGTACCTCCTCCAAAATAAACTGTTTTAAAAACTGGTTTATCATCATTTTTTTGTAATGCAAATGAAAGCTCATTTTTAAGAGCTTTTACATATTGCTCTATCATATGTTCTTTTCCACTATATGAATTAAAATCACAATAAAAGCACTTTTGCTTACAAAAAGGAATATGTACATATAAAGCTCTCAAAAAATCACCTCCATATAATCTTAATGGCGACCTTTTGGTCGCCACTACAAAAATTAACTTTTTTTAAATCTCTAGCTTTATTTTTGAATTACACAAACAACATTTTTATTAAGAATCTCTTTAAATGGAGCCATTTTAGAAAATGGAGCTACAAACTTTTTAAAAGGTGTTTCTTTATAATAAAATGGAGTAATATTTAAGTCTTTTAATATTTTATTGAAACGTTTAATAGTCATCTTGTTAATATACGATATATATTCTTTACCATTTTCATCAGTAGAAAATCTAAATTTAATTCTATCTTTTCCATCTGGCAAATCTTTAACTAAATCTTTATATACATTAATACAAGTAGATTCGCTAAAAAATTTATGGCACCATGGCATATTTATAGCATCAGATAAGTGTGCACCAAAAGGATGGCTATATGGAGGAAAGTTTAAATAAATTCTTCCACCTGGCTTAACTACTCTTAATGCTTCTTTCAATGCTTCTTCTGGTTTATTAACATGTTCCATAAAATCATTCATTATGGCAGTATCAAAACTATCATCATTAAAAGGAAGCTTTGTTGCATCTGCAATTTTAAATGTGAATACGTCTTCAAATCCTTTTTCTTTTGCAAACTTTGCCGAATCTTCAGCATAGTGCTCAACAATATCTACGCCAGTTACATGCTTTGCACCTAAACTTGCATAGTACATAGATTTTCCACCTGCACCGCATCCAAAATCAATTACTTCTTTATCTTTAAACATTTCATCTGTAGTGAATTTTTCTAAATAGAATTTGATAGTATCTTGGCCTTTTTCAAACTCCCATTCAGCATATGTCATCTTTTTATCTAATTGAAGATTAAATGGATGTACTTGTTTTGGAAAAATAGGATTTATTGTCTTTAATACTTTTTCACCAAATTTGCTCATTTTGCTCCCCTTTTAATTATTATTTATTTGTGATCTTATTTCTTCTGCTATCTCATGAATCTTTTTAAATCTATGGCTTACTCCAGCTCTACTTAAATTAGGTTCAAGCATTCTTCCGAAGTTCTTCAAAAGTTGCTTCTTTATAAGAAAGTCTAAGTCTCGCTAGTTCTTTAAGTGGTTCTGGTAGTTTTGAAAATTTTCTAGTTTTTCTAATTAGCATTATATCTTCTAGCTGGCTAAGACTAGCATCTACCGTTTTGTCAAAATTTGCATTTTCAAAATTACTAACTCTATTTATGTTATTTCTTACTTCTTTAATAACTCTTGTTTCTTCAAATTTTAAAGTGCCTTGATTTGCTCCTATCGCTGCTAAAAAAGTAGATATAGATTCTGCACCTTTTAAGTAAATAATATAATCTTTTTTTCTTTTTATCATTTTTGCTTTTATATCAAATGATTCTATTATCTCATTAATAAAGATAGCATTTTCTTGATTACTTGCAACTACTTCTAAATGATATCTACTATCTGGATTTATTACTGAACCAGAGCCCAAGAAAACTCCTCTTAAAAAGCATTTTTGACATTCATCATCTTTTAATATTATTGACTTGTCATTTAAAACTATTTGTAATTTTTCATTTATATTTATAAAGCTTTCATCAAAAATAGTTTTTAAATCAGTTTTATCAAATATTTTAAGATGATAAAGAGGCACCGCACCAGGAATTTTTGGTCTTTCTACATTTGATTTTGCTATTATCCCATAATGTGTTTTTAAAGTAGTATATACTCTTCTAATAGCAAGTTCATTTTCAGTAGACATTTTAAGAATAAATGCGCCTTCTTCTCTTGTAACAATACAATTAGTAATCATAAAGCCTGCCAATTCTGCTTTTCTTTGATCTTCATCTTTTATTACTATTTTAGTTAATTCTTCTTTTACTAGGCTAGAAAAAGACATCTTATCCTCCAAAAATTATATATTCGCAATTACTACTCTATCGTTTTCAGAAAAATCTTTAAATACTTTAATATTCTTATAATTATTCTCTTTTAGTAAATTAGATACTTCTATAGCTTGATCATAACCTATTTCAAAGGCTAAATAACCACTATCTTCTAAATAAGCTTTTGCATCTTTAATGATTCTTTCATAGAATGAAAGTCCATCAGTTCCACCATCTAATGCAATTATAGGTTCATTGTCTTTAACTTCCTTTTGCAATGTATCTATTACATCTGTTCTTATATAAGGTGGATTGGATACAATAATATCAAACTTTATATTATCATTTAATTCTTCAAATAAATCAGATTCTATAAAAGTAATTGTTGCATCATTCTTTTTTGCATTTCTCATTGCTACTTCTAATGCTTTTTTAGAAATATCTGATGCATACACTTTAGCATTTAGAATATTTTTATCAAGTGAGATTGCTATACAACCAGAGCCTGTACATAAATCTAGAATTTTGACTTCGTTTTTTGAAATATTAGATGCAATTTCAATTACTTTTTCAACTAATACTTCTGTATCATCTCTAGGGATTAATACACTACTATTTACTTCAAAATCAAGTTTCATAAATTCTTTATGACCTACTATATAAGCATAAGGAATTCCATTGCACCTTTTTTCAAGCAATACTAAAAGCTTTGTATATACTTCATCAGGTATTTGTGTATATTTAATTAATTCTTCTTTTGATACTCCTAAAGCAAAAGCTAAAAATAATTTTGCTTCTCGAGTATCAATATTATTCTTTTCTAAAAGGCTCTTTGCCACATTTAATGCATCAATTGTTTTCATAAATATCCTTTTATTGGCGACCAGGGGACGCCACTACACTTTGTACAGGCGACCAATGGTCGCCACTACGAATTACCACAAATCTGCTTTTTCATCATCTGGAATAACAGCTTTTAATGAACTAATAGCACATTCTATTTGTGAATCATCAGGTTCACGAGTAGTTAATCTTTGAAGCCACATACCTGGTTTATTTAGCCATGCTATACATTTATTTTCGGTATGTTTTCCAGCAAATCTTATAATCTCATAAGATACTCCAGCGATCAAAGGAAGAAGTGCTAATCTAATCAAAACATTTATTAATAGATTTGGATGTCTTCCAACTATTGAATAAACAATAATACTAATAACTATTACAAATAATAAAAAGCTTGTTCCACATCTAGGATGAAATCTTTTATATTTTTTAACATTATCAACAGTTAATTCTTCACCATGTTCATAACAAAAGATTGTCTTATGCTCTGCTCCATGATATTCAAATACTCTTTTAATATCTTTCATCTGTGACACTAATACTAAGTAGCCAATAAAGATTACAACCTTAACTACACTTTCAATCACATTATATAAAACATTATTTTTTCTATTATTTACTGTATTAGCTATTACTATGTCGCCACTTTTTTTATTTTTCACAGTATCTCCGCTACTAGCTAATAATAATTCTCCACTTAATTCTCCAGATTGAATACTATTTATTACAGCATTAGTTGTTTCTACTTCACTTATAACCACTTGATCACCACTAATTGTTGTATTTGGAACAATTAAACCTGCTATTAAATTTGGTAATACAAAGAATAATCCAATGCTAAGTGCAAGAGATGTTACTAAAGTAAAAAACAATGCAAATCCAGAAAGTTCTCCACTTTCTTCTTTCTTTTCATTTTTTTCTTCCTTATCTTTTGCTATATTATCTGATTTTTCATTTGATACTTCTTTTTCACTTTCTTCTTTTGGTGATCCATCTTCTTCGTAAAATTGTGCTGAAAACATAAGAGCATTAATTCCTATTACCATAGAATTAACAAAGCCAAATATTCCTCTTATTATAGGAATCTTTCTAAAACCACCTTTAACTTTATTTTCTGTAATTTTGGTTGTTATTTCACCATTTGGTTTTCTTACGGATACACAAGTCTTATAAGGACCACGCATCATAACACCTTCTATTACAGCTTGACCACCTATCGATGTCTTTTTAACTTCACTCATTTATATATAATCCTTTCTAAATCTATAAAAACATTTGATGCTATTATACATTAAAACAACCTAAAAAAGAATAGAAAAACATCGTTTTAGACAAAATAATCATTATGGTTACAATCCTAATTTAGGCAAAAAAAATCGTGTGATATCAGTATCACACGAGATTTATTAGTCTTTAATACCATATTTAGCTTTGAATTTTTCAACTCTTGAGCTAGCAACTTGGAATTTTTGGCTTCCTGTATAGAAAGGATGACATTTTGAACATGTTTCAACTGTCATAGACTCTTTTGTAGAACCTACTTTCATTACGTTGCCACAGCCACATTTAATTGTAGCTTCTTGGTAATTTGGATGTATTCCTTCTTTCATTACTTTCACCTCACTTAAAGCATATATCTATATTAATTATTATTACCTAATTACAAGCATTTTATATATTAGCACATATAATCAATCAATGCAAGAAAAAAGTTCTAAATAAACATAAAAAAGGAAGGGGCATCAGCCCCTTCCTTTACTTCAGGTATGCAAAATATTCAGGATCTACGATGATCCCTTCCAAACGGTGCATCACATACTGCAGCCGTTCCTGATATTCTGCCTCTTTCAACAATTTTCCATATTGCTCAGCTCGAACTTCAGCCTGCCTTATTTCTTCACTCAGCTCTTCCTTGGCTTCCCGAACTTCACGCTCAACGAAGTCATGACTCGAAACATTCATTGAATTGTATGCTTTCAACGAACTGTTAAGAGCCCGAATCTGGTCTTGCGTCATCAGATAACTCTTTCGAGTGCTCTCAATACGCATAGAATTAAGGCTTAAGTAGCGCAAAGCTTCCGAACGGGTGATTTTGGCCTGCTCCAGAAGCCATCTGGTATCGTGACGATCGTACATATAAGCAAAAAGCTCACTTTGTACGATATCACGAAGCACATCTGCTCTCTTTTCCCTCTCTTCTTCATAGAGGTTCTTGGTCTTGCAGGTTTCACGAATCTTTCCGATCAGGAAATCCCGCATTTGATTTACTGACATGTTTAGCATAATATTTACCTCCGTCATTCATAAATTGCAGTCAATATTTGGTTACGATGCATAAGATATGCCAGCACAAATCTTGCCAACTTCTTATCTTTTTCCAGTTGGATATTCTCTTCTTTAAGTTCTTTCAAGAATAAATCAGGCTCATCTATAGCCCTTTTCATATCTTCATCACTTAAAGAATACTTGTCGAACAAAGAAATCTGTCCTTTCAATTTCTTGACTTTCTTGATTTCTTCGATCTTGTTCTTATTCCGTTCAATACGCTCTTCAGAGTCTTTTGCCCAGAATTTGATGTTACCAACAATGTCTCCTACACAACGATAAATACCTCCATTAAAGTATTCTAACTCGAGAAATTCCCGTAACTTCTTAGCATATTCAAACGCCTTATAGATGTTCCGTCTCCTTCCATTAGTATCGTATTCAGGGGTCTCAAGCTCAAGATCATGGATATCATCTTCTACTTGCTGCTTGAGCTCAGCAATTTTAAGCTGAAATATAGGATTGCCCATTTGTTCATCCTCCTATGAAATATTTACATACCACATAAAAGTATATCACAATATTATGTAAAGTTCAACCTTTATCGGCTAAATACTGCTATTATTCTACCCAAAATTCTAATAATTGACGTACTATTTTTGATAGCTACCTGCTTAAAAAGCCCCTTACTCCATACAGTAAGTGCTGTAACCGTTGCTGTAACTAGCAAAGTTGTTACTGTAATATCTTTCTGGCCTAGCATTTTAGCTATATTTCCAGCTATTAAAGCTGCAATTGCACCAGATAGTACTCCACAAATATCTCCAATTACATCAGCACATACATTAGCAACTCTATCTGCATTTTTAATCAAAAGAAGTGATTCTTTTGCTCCCTTCTTTTTATCTGATGCCATTGCGTGAAATGGTACTTCATCTGCCGCCGTTACAGCTGTTCCAATTAAATCAAACATAATACCAACAGATATAACTAAAATTAATAAAATAAAAGAAAGAACTAGATTATTTACATTTTCTACTAATTCAGTCGAAAGCATATTAAATACTGCAGAAAGTGCAAAAGTGACTGTAAATATGATTAAAAGCCATCCTTTTTGACCTGTTTTTTCTTTTTTCTTAATCTTTTTTTCCATCTATAATTCTCCTTTTTTATATAAACTTCTATGTATATACTATGGAAAAATAACCGCCAAAGACTTCCAACTACTTAATACTAGAATTTTACAGCAACTAGGAAATTTTTGGGCGCGTAGCATAGCGGAAGCCGGGTCCCAAAAATTTATGTGTTGCTGTTATAAGTATAGTATTTAGTAGTTTTAGAAGTCGACGCATTATTTTGAAATAGTATATACATAGAAGTATATAATAATAAAAAACAACCAATATTTTTTATATTGGCTGTAATCAATATAATAAATTATAGTGATAATATACTTAGTTAATTTTATGGCTTAGGTCCAGAAGGATTTCCCTACTTCTTGCTAAGATATCGCCATCTTAGTGGTTCCCCTTTAAAAGAAGTATCTTAGTCGTCACCGACATAAGAGTCTGAATTACCACTTAGTCCACACCTCAATCCCAAGTATATCTTGCTTTTGATGCAAATGTCCTAGAAGATTTCCTCAAACTGCTAAATAGTTGTTTATCCTCTTTTGCAAAGTTGGTTTCAGTAATACATTCACCAATTTCACTCAAGGAAAGCTACTCTGTGTACCTTAAGTCTACCTAAAACTAAGGCCTCGCAGGTTTTCGCGTATTCTCTGCTGTTTTAATTAAGGTAATTAGCTTAGAAAGAATACGTGTCTCCATGAGAAAAGGGTCAACGCCCGTATGCCATTACGGATCGCCCTTAACTCTTTACTCCCAGATAGCACCCACGACTGGGCGTCGCAAGCATCTACCCAGAAACTTCATCGATTGTGCTCTTTTAAGTGGATTTTTAGCCCCACCTTAGCAACCCTTAGCAATAACTAGGATAACACATCACCGCTACGTATTATACCATGAAATATCATAATTTGCAAATTATCTCATATTCTTTACTATCTTGATATGACTAAAATCAAAAAAGAAGTGCTATAAAACACTTCTTTTTACCTTTTATAAATCCCAAATCATAGAAAAAGTAAATCCAATTATTATACCAACTATAGCTCCAACAATTACTTGTAAAGGAGTATGTCCTAATAATTCTACTAATTTTTCTTGAACATTTATATCTTCATCGCTTTCAATAATTTTATTTAAGACAGCAGCTTGTTTTCCAGCTGCTCTTCTAACACCTGCTGCATCATACATAACTATAAAGCAAAAAACTACAGCAAGTGCAAATACTGGTGATCCAAATCCTTCAGATATACCAATAGATGTTGCAAGAGCAGTAATACAAGCAGTATGGCTACTTGGCATTCCTCCAGCACCTAATATTCTTCTAAAGTTTATCTTTTTACCTTTTGCTGTAAAGACTTCAACTATTAATTTAAAAATTTGAACTAAAAGCCATGTAGCAAGTGGTATCCACATCCACTTATTAGTAAGTAGTTCTCTCATTTTATCCTCCAAATTTATGCCTCAAAAGGTTCTTCTTCAATATCACCATTTTGATCTTTAAGTAATACTTTTATACTTTTTTCTGCAGAATCTAACATATCATTACAATAATTAGATATTTCCATACCCTTTTTAAATTTTTCTACAGATTGGTCTAAGCTTAACTCACCTTTTTCAAGCTCTGCAACAATCTCTTCTAAGCTATTCATTGCATCTTCAAATGTTAATTTCTCATCTTTTTTCATAATACTTTTGCCTCCACATTGCCATCTGCTAAAGTAATTTTTATTTCATCATTCTTTACTAAATCTTTAGCTGACTTAATAATAGTTCCATCTTCTTTTTCTACAAAAGCGTAGCCTCTAGTTAGTGTCTTTAACGGACTTAATCCATCTAAAGAAGAAACAATTTTAACAAGTTCAATCTTTTTGTTCTTTAATTCAAGTTTAATACTATTTGCTAACTGTTTAATTAAATAATCTTGTTTTAATCTTCTTTCATTTAGCATAGACAATGGATCCATCATAACTTTAGAACGCATCGCTTTTTCATATCTTGCTTTCATATTTTCAATCTTTTTATTTAGTGAAAGTGAAAGTCTATGATTTATATTTTGAATCTTCCATTTTAATTCTTCTAAATCTGGCACAGCAAGTTCGCCTGCTGCAGAAGGTGTTGGAGCTCTTAAATCAGCCACAAAATCTGCAATCGTAAAATCTGTTTCATGACCTACTGCCGAGATTATTGGGATTTCAGATTCATAGATTGCATGAGCTGTAATTTCTTCATTAAAAGGCCATAAGTCTTCTAACGATCCTCCACCTCTTGCAATAATAATTGTATCTACATTTTTTGCTTTGTTAAAATATTTAATTCCTTCTACAATTGTTTCGGCAGCTCCAACTCCTTGAACAGCAGATGGATATAATTTAATAACTACATTTGGAAATCTTCTAGTAGTAACATTAATAATATCTTTAATAACTGCACCGGTTTTAGATGTAACTACACCAATTGCTTTAGGAAGAAGTGGTATTTCTTTTTTGTGGCTTTCATCAAATAGTCCTTGTGCTTCAAGTTTAGCTTTAAGTTTCTCATATGCTTCATATAATGCTCCTAAGCCTTCTTGTTCCATTCCTTTAACATATATTTGATAAACACCATCTCTTTCATATACTGCAACTTGTCCTAATATAACAACTTGCATACCATCTTGTGGTTCGAATTTAATGTTGCTAGTATATGATTTAAACATTACACATTTTATAAGTGAATCTTTATCTTTTAAAGTAAAATATAGATGACCTGTATAATGCCTTTTAAAGTTTGATATCTCGCCTTTAACATATACATTATTTAAAAAGTCATCTCTATCTACTAAATCTTTAACATATAAATTCAGTTCTCTTACACTAAGTGGAGTGGGTCTAAATGGTTTTTTATCATCTAAATCAAAGCTTAATTGTTCCAAATATCATCTCTCCATTTTTACTCTTTTTCTTTTATTATTTCTGCTAGCACTCCGTTAATAAAGCTTGGAGATGAGTCTTCGCCATATTGTTTAGAAAGCTCAACTGCTTCATTAACAGACACTTTAAACGGAATATCTTCCCTATACAAAATCTCATAAATAGCTAGTCTTAAAATAGCTAAATCGACCTTGCTTACTCTTTCTATATTCCAATCCTTAAGATGTGCTTTTATTTTTTCATCTATACTAGATAAATTAGATTTGATACCTTCTATCAATTCTAAAATAAACTTTTCATCTTCTTGGTCCACACTATTTAATTCTTCTTGAGAATCAATAAATTTTTCATATAATGATTTTGCATCTTCATCTTGAAACGAAAATTCAAAAACAATTTTCAATGCCAATTCTCTTGCTGTAGTTCTACTCATAAAATTTCGCACATCCTTTTTTATTCATCGTCTTCGTCATCTTTTAGAACTTGATCGATTGCACCTTTTAGTTTTGTTCTAACAGAAGATTTATGTCCTTGAATATACTTTCCAGCCCATCCTAGAAGCACAATTAAAGCAATACAATTAACAACATATACTCCGCCTAACACAATAATTAAAATTGCTAGTACAATACCAATTATCATGCCTAAATATTTATCTAGAAATTCTTTAAATGTCATATTAAAAACCTCCTACCTAATTATTAGTTGTCTCTTCTTTTGTATCGTTTGATGAAACTTGTTCTTCTACTTCTGGAGTATTTACTTCTTCATTAACAGGTGCGTTCACAGTTGTTTCATTAACTTTTTCATCTAAATTGATATCAGCATTCTTAAATAAAGGAGTTTCAGCACTTGCAGCTTTATAATCAGAAGTTTCTCTCTTTCTACCTGCATAAATATTTTTAACTTTAATATTTACATGATTAACAACCACACCAGTAGTAGATGTGACTTTTTCTCTTACTGCATTTTGAATTTCATCAGTTAATTCTCTAATATTAGTATTTGAATATACTTGAACGTTCTCATTTATAACAACGCCCTTTCCTTTCTTAACCATATTAGTTTGAACATCTTTAATATTATCAAAAGCAAGAGTGGCATTTCTTGCAGTACTAGTGATAGTGTCTTGTGCAATTTGAATTTGACCGTTCTTTGTTTTAACTACAATTGGAGCTCTACTCTTTATCTTAAATAAAGATAAGAAAACTGTAGTTTTAATACCTGCTAAGAATAATACAATACCTGCAATTGTAATTGGATTAAATAATCCAGAAGATATTACTTCTTTATTAAACACATTGGTACTTAAGAAATCAATTATCATTGCTGGTTCAATTCTTCCTATTCCTACCAAAATTAGGATAATTGATACCACTAACATTATTATCGAAAAAATGAATGAAATGATTCTGTCTAGTATTCTCATACTCCCACTCTCCTTTAATTATTATTCTTCTTTTTTATCTTTTACTTCTTCAACTGTTGTTTCAACTTTGTCATCTATTGCTTTTTGCTCGCCTTTTTTCTTAGGCATATTAACACCTTGAACATGTACATTTACAGAAACCACATTTAATCCTGTCATACTCTCAACTTGAGTTTTTACTTTATTTTGAACTTCCCAAGCAATATCTGGTATTCTTGCACCATATTCTATTGTAAGTGATATATCTATTACAGTATCTTTTTCGCCAACTTGAACTTTTACGCCCTTTGGTTTTCTTCCAAACATTTCTCCGATTCCGCTAGCATTCATAGAAGCAACTCCTTTAACTTCTTGAGCAGCGATACCCGCTATAGTAGCAACAACTTCTTCAGAAATATTAATTCCTTTAATATCGTTTTCAGAAACAACTTCTTGTCCTTCGTTTTCAACTTTTACATCTTCTGCTTTTACTTCGACAACTTTTTCTTCTTCCATATTATTTCCTCCTTATTCTTTAAGAAAACTTAGCCAACAACTATTTTTTCTTTTATTGAATGACCTCTTAAGTATTCTTTAATCTCCATTTTTTTCATGTTTGGAGCTTGAATTTCCAGAATACTAAGGATTCCATCTTTTGTAGAAATATAAAGTCCTTTTTTACTATCAGAAACTAGTATTGTTCCTGGAACCGCATCTTCATTAGCCATTTCTAAATCATCAAACTGAACGTAGTCTGTTTTCCAAACCTTAAAGATTTGGTCTTCTATATTAAACCATGCACCAGGTGCAGGATTAACTCCTCTTACTAAATTTGTTATTTCTTTTGCAGATTTATTAAAGTCTATCTTGCAATCCTCTTTGAAAATCATTGGAGCAATAGTAAAATCATCTGGTTGTTTGGTTGATTCAATTGTTCCATCATTAATTTTTTCAAGTGTTTCAACTGCAAGTTTAGCGCCTTCTAATTTTAGTTTTTCATATAGAGTACCATACGTATCATCTTTTTCTATAACAACCTCTTTTGTAAGATACATATCACCAGTATCCATTCCTTCATCCATTTTCATGGTAGTAATACCAGTCTTATCTTCTCCATTTATTATTGCCCATTGTATTGGAGCTGCGCCTCTATACTTTGGAAGAAGTGATCCATGAACATTCATGCATCCAAGTCTTGGAATTTCCAAAATCTCTTTTGGTAAAATCTTTCCATAAGCAACAACAACTATTATATCTGGATTAAGATTTCTAATCTCTGCTATGAATTCTTCATTTTTTCTAATTTTCTCAGGTTGCAGTACCTTGATGCCTTTTTCAACAGCAAATTCTTTGGTAGGTGTCATCTGAACTTTCATTCCTCTTCCTACCTTTTTATCTGCTTGCGAAACTACTGCTAATATATTGTGGCCTGCTTCAAAAATTGCTTTTAATGTTTCTAAAGCAAAATCTGGAGTACCGCATAAAAACAATATTCATATATTATTCCTTTCAATTATTTCTATTTGCTTTCATTTTCTTCGTTTTCAACATCTTCAGCATTAAATAGTTCTGTTGCTCTATCTACAAATAACACTCCATCTAAGTGGTCTATTTCATGGCACAAAACAACTGCAAGCAATCCATCTGCTTTTATAGTTATTTTCTTTCCATTTTCATCTAAAGCTTCTACTGTAACTTTTTTTGGTCTTTCAACGTCACCTAGTTTTCCAGGAATACTTAAGCAGCCTTCTCTACAAACTTGTGAACCGCTTTTTTTAACTATTACAGGATTTATTAGTTTAAATGGACCTTGTGGATTTTCTTCATCCATACTTAAATCAACCACTATAGCTCTTCTCAAAACTCCCACTTGTGGTGCAGCAAGTCCGACTCCATCATCAGTTTGCTTTAATGTATCATATAAATCTTGCAATAATTCTCTAGCTTTATCATCGACTTTTTCATATGGACGTGATTTTTTTCTAAGTAGCTCGTCTCCTATTTCCCTAATTTGTCTTATTGCCATTTCTTTCCCCTCTAATCAATTACATCATGTTGTTTGGATTAATATCAAAATTAAGTTTAGTGTCTTTATGTTTGCTCTTTTCAAAGCTCTCCAAACAATAATTAATAATATCTATATCATTATCGGTAACTTTTGCCTTAATTAATACTCTCCATCTGTAATTATCGTTAATTTTTGAAATTGGAGCTGGCATTGGAGCAAAAACATCAAAATGACTCTTAAAAATATTATAAATCTTGTTTGCATCATCGATTATTTCTGCTTCTTTTTTACCTACAACAACTGCAACCATTATATCGCAAAATGGGGGATATTTCAACTTTTCTCTAACTTTTATTTCTTGCTCATAGAACCTCTTATAGTCCTGTTTTTGGGCTGTTATAATGCTAAATTCATCAGGCATGTATGTTTGGATTATAGCTCTACCCTTTTTTTCTCCTCTTCCGCTTCTCCCAGCCACTTGAGTTAATAATTGGAATGTTCTTTCTTGAGCTCTATAATCTCCTATATTTATAGAACTATCTGCAGCTAAAACGCCTACCAAAGTAACATTTTCAAAATCATGTCCCTTAGTAATCATTTGTGTGCCTAGCAAAATATCTATTTTTTCATCTCTAAACTTATTTAATATAATTTCATGCGCATTTTTTGTAGTAGTAGTATCAACATCCATCCTAATAACACTAGCTTCTGGAAAAACTTTATTTATTTGTGCTTCTATTTTTTGAGTACCTGTACCAAAATATCTTATATTTTCTCCACCACAGCTAGGGCAAATTTGAACAGGTTTCTTTTCTGCTCCACAATAATGGCACATTAGTTTATTTTTTGTTATATGATAAGTCATTGCAACATCACAGTTATCACATTTAATTACATATCCACAATCTCTACACATGATAAAAGTTGAATAGCCTCTTCTATTTAAGAAAAGTATGATTTGCTCTTTATTTTCTAAATTCTTTTTTATTTCTTTATATAACTCTTCACTAAAAACAGTCTTATTTCCGTTTGCTAATTCTTTTCTTAAATCAACAACTTTTACATCTGGCATAACTGCTCCAGGAATTCTTTCTTTTAACTCAAATAGTTTCATATTTTGAGTATTATTTGTTGCTTCATAATAAGTTCTTACATCTGGAGTAGCAGATCCTAATACTAGTGGAATGTTATAAAGTTTAGCCATTTTTGTAGCTACATCTCTTGCATCATATTTTGGCGTATTTTCAGATTTATATGAACTATCATGTTCTTCATCAATTATGATTACTCCAACGTTACTAATAGGAGCAAATAAAGCAGATCTAGCACCTATAACAATTCTGGCTTCTTTATTTTGTATTCTTCTCCATTCATCAAATCTTTCACCATTTGAAAGTTTGCTATGTAAAATAGCAATTATTCTACCAAATCTACTTAAGAATCTATTTGTAATTTGTGGAGTAAGCGAAATCTCTGGCACTAAAACAATTGCATTTTTCCCACTATTAATAACCTTTTCAATTAATTGCAAATATATTTCTGTCTTACCACTTCCAGTAACTCCATGAATAAGATAAGAATTATAATTTGTAAAATCAATACCATTTAATACTTCTGATTGCTTTTTTGTTAATTCTAGTTTTTCGGTTCTTTTAACCACTTTATTTAGAAATGGATTTCTTAAAACTTCCATCTCAAATGATTCACAAATGTTTTTATCTTCTAAAGCCTTTATAACTTGACTATTTGAATCCGTAACATCGTATAAAATCCCAGCTGGAATTTCTTTATTATCTAATAAAAATTCAATAACTCTTTTTTGTTTTTCAGATCTTATGGTAAACTTTTTGGTTTCATTTTCTTGATTTATGTTACTTAAATATTCTTTTGTTAGTCGTACCCATCTTTCGTATTTAATTTTAACTTTGTCTATATCTGTTTTGGTTCCAGGAGGAACTAAAAGTCTAAGAGTATCTGATAGATTGCAGAAATATCTTCTTGCCATCCATTTTGCTAATTCATATTTATCTAAATCAAATGCTCTATCGCACACTCTTGATATTGCTTTACATTTAAATTCCGATGTCTCTTTGAACCCAATGATATAGCCTATTTCAAGGTTTTTGTAGTTAGCAAAAGATACAAGAACTCTATAACCTATATCTATATTTTGACCAATTGTATATCCATCTGGAACTTTATAGTCAAATACTCTATTCAATTCTGCGGCTGAAGAGTTAACTATTACTTCTGCTATCAATTCTTTATTCTCTCCTCTTTAAATCTTACTTTTTCATCATAATTATAAATCAATTTCTTGCAATTCACTAGCATTATGTTATAATTTTATTAGAGAGGTGAGTTCTATGGAATTAAAGAAATGTAAAAATTGTGGTGCTTTCATTAATTCTGAAAGTGATTTTTGCAATACTTGTGCTAATACGCTTAGTTACAATAAAACCATTTTGAAAGATTATTTCGAAGGTAACGGTGCAAACTTAAATTCAGTTACTGCTGTTTCTTCTCAAACCGGTGTTTCACCAACAATAATCGAAAATTATATGGTAGAAAATAATTACATAGATAGTTCTGCATTAGAAAAAACTAGCTTTGCTAGTTTACCATACTAAAAAAGCCACTAATTAATTAGTGGCTTTTGTTTTTATTGTCTTCTTAAAAATAGTCTCCATCTTAAAACATATTTTTCTACTATTTGAGCTACTCCATCTTTATCATTTGAAGGAGCAACTACATTTGCGACCTTTCTAACATAAGGTGAACCATTTTCCATAGCAACACCTAATCCAGCATTGTGAATCATATGAAGATCATTTATATTATCTCCTATTGCAATTATCTCTTCTTGCTTTATTCCAAGTTTATTTGCAAGAAATTGTATTGCAGTCCATTTATTTGCACCAGCTGCAGATATATCTGCATAGCTATATTGTATCTCAAATTCTTTTCCGTTGTTATTGATTTTTTTTGTCGAAACATGTGGCACAGGTAATATATCTATTCCATCAATTTTTCTTAGTTTTTTAATAATACTTTTGTATATAGATCTATCTTCATCACATATCATGAGCTTTGTAAACTTCTCATCACACTGGTCTATATAATCTCTTCCAGCAACTACTTGTTTGATTCTAGCATTTGGATTGTAATTTTGTTTATAAAAGAATAATGACATATATTTTATATTCTTAACAATCAATTCTTTTTGAGTATAAACCATATAATAAATGCTATTTTCTTCACAAATATCTAGCACTTTATTTACAACATCTTTTGGTATGTACCTTGAGTATTCTACTTCATTTGTCTTCAGATTAATAACTGAAGCACCATTTTCAGCAATTAAATATTGATTAGCACCTATTTTATTACAAAAGTTCTTAACATTTGTAGATATTCTTCCAGAAGTAAGAACTATATACACTCCTCTTTCGGAGGCTTCTTTTAAAATATCTATTGTTCTTTTAGTTAATTCACTTTTAGAATTTAATAATGTGCCATCTATATCAATTGCAATCATCTTATAGAATGACATTTTATCCTCCGTAAAAATTAGAAAATGTATGGAGTCAAAATTGCATATTCTTACAATCTTAACTCCATAGTAGCATCTATATTACAAAATCTTTTTCGCCAATATATCTATCTAATATAACTGCTATTTCTGCTCTAGTAATTGGATTTTGTGGTCTAAAAGAACCATCTTCATATCCTTTTATCAATCCATTAGTAGCACCTTTAATTATGCTTGTTTGGAATTTACTTGCAGCTATATCATTAAATGTATAAGAATAATCAGCTTTGTATTGTAAGAAACTATCCATAAGTGCAACTACTTCTTCCCTAGTAATTGCTTTATTCATTTGTAGCGAGCTACCAAAAATATTGCTCATTGCATAGTAGCCTACTGCAAATCTATCTCCTGGATTTGCATCTTCTAAACATCTCATTAAGAAATCATATTCTCTTTTTGAATAATGATTCTTATCATAATCTAAGAAGTAATAAATCATTCCTGATGTATCAGGATTATAATTTAAATTTTTAAGTACTCTTGAAAGCATTGTTATAAATTCTATTCTAGTAATGTTTCCAGCAGGACCAAATTCGGTATCTGAATATCCCTTAATAACATTCATATTATATAAAGTATTAATAGAATCTTCTGCCCATTTATATCCTTCAACATCTAAAAATCTATGTGCAACAATTTCATCGCCACTTCCATTTGCTAATGGAATGATTTCTTTTTTAGTTTCAATCTCTTTGAAATTGCTGTTATATGAAATTTCTGGCTTTTCTATATTGTAAATACCATCTGCAACATATTCAGCACCTTCAATTTTACAGAAAGAATCAAAATAAGCTAGTTTCTTTCCATCTTTTCCAGAGTATACAATGCATGAGTCTACTGGAACCCAACCATAGTCATCAAAATATATTTCATTCCATACATGAGGAATAACTTTGTATTCTACTTTAGCAGGCACAATTACAGTTTCTCCTGTTGTTGGTTCAATATATGAAGAAGCTGCTTCTTTTTCAACTTTTTCAGTTCTATAACCTTGAATTACTTTTGTTGGAATGTCTACAGATCTACAAAGTGCAGCAAACAAAGTAGCATATTCTTCACAAACACCATTTAAACTTGTTAATGCAGAAAGAGCACCTTTATTAGCATAAGTAGCACCTGTGTTATATTTCATATTTGTATTTACATACTCAAAGATTGCTTTAGCTCTCTTATAGTCTGAAGATAAACCAAAAGTTAATTCTTTAGCTTTTGAAATAATTTGAGCATTGTCACTTTCTACTCTTTTTTGAGCTTTTAGATAAAGCTCATTTTCTCTATTAGAAGTAGATTCACTACGAGTGGCTATATCTTCTTTGTAATCGCTCATTTCATAAGCTCTTTCTATTTTTATAGTAATAGAACGACCAGGTTTATATGATGAAACATCATAATGAGCATAAAGATTTCCATATTCATCTTTTACCATTTCATCCGGTGTTGGAGAAACTTTTAAGTACTCATCTTTCTCATATCTAACAGTATCTTTTTGCCCAACAAAAACTTCTATATAGGCTTTATTTATCTCATGAGTTCCATCGTTTCTATATGTATATGTTTTAGTCTCAATAAACCTATCTCCTGCAAATACACATGAAGCCATCAAAACCCACATTAATAATGCGACAACAAATATCTTAGAAATTTTCTTCATTTGTTAACCCCCTGAATCTTTGTCATTAGATACAAAAATCTCATAATATAACTAATATAAGTTTATAAATAATTAAGCTATAAATCAACTAAAACTAGTATTTGTAACAAAAGTGAAATAAAAAAAGACACCTTCTTTTAGGTGTCATTTTTTATACTATTTTGTAGCTGCTTTAACGATTTCTGTGAAAGCTGCTGGATCAGATACTGCAATCTCTGCAAGCATTTTTCTGTTGATTGAAATGTTGTTTTTCTTCATACCATTGATAAGTGTAGAATAATTAACTCCATTTGCTCTAGCTCCTGCATTGATTCTTGCAATCCAAAGACTTCTAAAGTCTCTCTTTTTATTCTTTCTACCAACATAAGCATACATTAAAGACTTCATAACAGCTTGGTTTGCCATTCTAAATCTAACACTTTTTGCTCCATAGTAGCCTTTAGCCATTTTTAAAACTTTTTTATGTTTTTTCTTTGTAATTCTAGCAGTTTTAACTCTTGCCATAATAATTCGCTCTCCTTTCTAAAAACAATAATTATGCGTATGGAAGCATTTTTTTAACATTTGCTGCCATTGTCTTATCAACTAATTTAGACTTTCTAAGTCTTAATTTTCTCTTAGATGTTTTTGCATTTGAATTTAATAAGTGTCTTTTGTTTGTTTGACTAACTTTTACTTTGCCAGTAGCTGTAATTTTAACTCTTTTAGCTGTGGCTTTGTGTGTTTTCATTTTAGGCATAATGAAACTCCCCTTCCTTTATTTAAAATATTATTAATTATTTTTTGGGCTGATAATAAGCATCATGCTTCTACCTTCAAGTTTTGGAGCTTTTTCAGCAACACCAACCTCAGAAAGTGCCTCTGCAAATTTGTTAAGCACATTCATACCAAAGCTGGTATTATTTAACTCTCTTCCTTTGAATTTTATAGTAGCTTTTACTTTATCGCCATCTTCTAAGAATTTTCTAGCATTTTTTGCTTTAAATTCAAAATCGTGCGTATCTATAGTAGATGAAAGTCTAATTTCTTTAACATCAACTATTTTTTGTTTCTTTTTAGCTTCTTTTTCTTTACGTGATTGCTCGTATTTGTACTTACCATAGTTCATGATTTTACAAACAGGCACTTCTTGTCCTGGTGCAACCTCAACTAAATCTAAGTCTTTTTGAGCCGCAAAATCTAAAGCTTTTGAAAGCTCCATTTCGCCAAGTTGTTCTCCTTCTTCAGATATAACTTTAACTTTTTCTGCACTGATTTCTTCATTAATTCGTAGTTCTTGTTTAATAGCAAAAACCTCCCTTTTTATTTATACTAGAATATAAAAAAACTTGGACCTTTAAGACCCAAGTTACCACTAATCATATTAAAAAATCACATAAAAGTAGTGAAAAGATAATATATTTAACCGATGCTCAATGCTCTTTGCTTGGCATGGTGAGAAGTGGTTACTTCTTCTTAAACAATAGATAATATAAGCTATTTTTGCTTAAAAGTCAATGATTTTTTTAAAAATTAGCTCTATTAAAGGCTATTTATTGGCATAAAGCCAAAATATAGTGAGCAATATCATCAATTCTTACTGATTTATAGCCTTTTTGAGCGAAGAATCCTTCTATTTTATTTTTCTCTTTTGCACTCAAATATGTATTTATTATATCATTTTTAGCATTATTTATAGCATTTTCTAATTTTTCTCTAGTTATAATACTATCTCCGCTATATTTATACTTAGCTAGTATTTCTAGACCATTATTTAAGGTTTCTAGATTAGTATTATAAACTTCCGAGCTTTTACTTATATTTTCTAATACTGTATTAGCATTTTTTAAGCCATATTCTAATATATAGTTTTCTTCTACATATTTTGAATATTCGTTTACTGCATATTCTTGCCAATGATCACCATAAGCTTCATATCCAGATAAAATATAATAATCGATAGCTTTTCTAGCAGCATTTATATATCTTTCATCTTTCGTTAAATCATATATTTTACAAAGAGCAAGTACTGCCTCTCCCTCATAATATATTATTCTTTCTTTTTCTTTAAAAGTAAAATTACTATTAAATACGTGATTAAATCTTCCTTCCAATCTTTGCATAGATAATATTCCATTTGAAAGCTTTTTAGCATATTCAAAATATCTATCATCATCATATTTATTTTGATAATCACACATTAAAACTATTGCTAAGCTTGTACTTCCTAATGTTATTTCATTATCTTTATAAATCATCAAAAAAGCTTCTTCTTCATTTTTATAAATGATACTCGGAATTAAAAAATCAATTCCTTTTTCAATAGTTTCTTTTTTGCTTGGTAAATCATCATTTTTATATGCACTTAAAAGAGAAACATAAGACAACGAATGTCTTAAAAGATTGTAATCATCTAATTCTTTTGAACCATCTAAATTAGTAATATATTCAAAACTTCCATCATCACATATTTTAGATTCTAAATATTTTACAAATTCATCTTTTATAAAATCACTATCTATTGTTATTTGCTTTATATCTTTATGATCATTTGAAGTATTATTACATCCGCAAAAACATATTAAAATCAATAATAAGATAATGCTTGTTTTTTTCATTATTCTCTCCATTTTAAAAAGTTAAAGGCTGAAAGCTTTATTTACTTTCAGCCTTTTTAAATTTAATTAGTACTTAATAATATCTATTATTTCATTATTAAAGTTTGTAAGAACTGTACCGGATTCTTTTTGTTCACCATTATTTTGTACTCTTGCATGGTATGAAACAGTAGCATATTTATCGGTATCAGAAGAATAAACTGTAAATTCAACTTTTTGTCCATCTTTTCCACTAAACCAGCAATGGTCACAATTTATTGTATCTACAAATACCATATTATTTGGAACAACATCTTGAATAGTATAGATACCATAGTTTCCATATTGTTCACGAAGCTTACTAATATCTACTTTTAAAGTAACAGTAACAATATTTCCTTCTTTTACATTTTTATTGTTATATGTTTTATCTAAATATCCTTTTGATTCATATTTAGAAGTATCAACTGGTTTATAATCATCTAACATTATCTTAATATTATTTGTTAGATTCTTAACAATATATTTAGATTTGTTAGTTACTTTATAATCAGTATATCCTATGTTATTAATTTTAATATCTTCATCTTTACCATCAACATTAAGTACAAGTTTTCCTTCATTAACATTTCTAACAATTTCATTTTGTAGATAATATAGCTTAATGTAATTCTTAACTTCAGGTGGTAAATCTTTAGACATTAAATTGTTATAAAGATCTACTCTATCTTTTAAATTAATCTTTATAGCAAGTGTTGTTAATAAAACATATTCTCTTTCATTTTCTTCAGTAATCGCTGTCTTTAATATATCATATAATGATTCTGCACTATCAAAATCTCCTAATTCAGCAAATGCCAAAGCTAAATATGCTACTTCCTCTTTTGTATATGCTCCCTCTATTTTGCTTACATCTTCATACGCTTTATCTAGTAGTCTTAGTACCGGTCTATCGCAAGCTGCTTCTGCCCAATATCTTGCAAACAAACCTTTATTACTTTCTATTGTATCAAAAATATTTACTTCATATCGATAATTCATTATGCCTGTTGCAATATTTCTTAGAGCTAAGTCATAATCATATGAAGCACCATCCATGACTTGGGCTATTTTTTCTAGGTTATAATACTGTTTTGAATTATTATTTGTTCCGTTTCTTAATAAAGTATATAGCTTATATGCTGCATTTCCTATTATTACACTGTCATTTCTATAACTATATCCTCGAACAAACATTAATTCAAATAGCATATTAAGATTCTTTTCAACGTCCTCATTTAAGACATATATCCTGCCTCTAGGAGAAACAACTGTAATTTCATCATTTGGTTTTAGCTCTAAAGTCTCTCTACTTAATATTTCTAGCAAGCTCTTCTTTACTTCAAATTCTTTTATTAAAGTATCTTTTGCTTCTTTAGAGTCATTTAAACTACCAGATAGTTTAATCTTATATTTCCCTTCTTTTAAAGGATTCTTTATCTTATATGTTCCAACTTTTCCAACCGTAACTTCTGCATCGCCGCTTTCTAGCACGTTATTATTACTATCTAAAATACTTACTTCAAGCTTTGATTTTTGTCCTGCATATTTGCTACCAAATGCTTTAATATTAAATGCAAATGACTCATCCTCAAGATACTTATCTTTATGAGTTAAATCTACATAGAAATCCTTTGTAACAATTATTTTTGATACTTTACTTGCAGCCCTATAATCTTCAGAAATACCTTGAGTGGTTAATGTCCATTCCGTAATATTATCTGGAAGTTTCACTTTTATTGTGGCTTCACCATTTTTATCTGTAATAATATTTTCAAAGAATGCTGTAGTTAAAATGTCCGTACGATAGCCTTCTCCATCTCCTCCACCAGCACCGCCTGCATCTCTTATCAAAACTTCTAAAAACATGTGTGAAGAAATTTCACTTGCGCTAAAACTATATGGATTATATAACGAACCTTGTATATATGATGAATTACTTCCATTTTCATCTATATATGCTGAATCTATTGCAGATAAATTTACACCACTTGAAACACCTTTACCATCATGAGATGTTTTGACTTTAATAATCGCTTCTTCTCCCGGTTTGTAAGTTTCTTTATCAAATGTAACATCTATATCTAGCAATAATTGCTTTGATTCTAATATAAGTGAATTACTAAATCTATGCTCTAATTGATAATCAACGCCATCCCATCCATAAGCAACATCAAGATAATTCGCCGCATAGATTTTTTCTCCATCATATATTACTGGATAAATCCTTATATTGGCACCATATTTTTCTTTATAAGTAAATGAAATTGGTCCATTCACATTTTTAATTAATTCAGTACCTTGCCCCGAAACTATAAATGTGTATACTTCAATTCCTTGGTATTCTTCATCTGATAATTCAACAGGTTCTTCGATATAATAAGATGAACCACCTTCAATATATTCAGATCCAACACCTTTAACAAGAGGAATTGTTACTTTCTTACCATATTCCATGTTCTTATTATAATCAATATAGATATGATACATTGGTTTATTATTAGATTTGGTAATTACGCTTTTGGTATTTTGAGAAATAAACTCTCCCAAATCTTCATCATTTAGTACAACCTTTTCTTCGTCTTCATCATACATATCATATCCATATACTAAATAAACTGTGTTTTCATATGATGAACAAGAAAGTCTTCTTCCATCAGAAGTATTTATATAAGCAAATAATGCATAATATCCTTTTTCATTCTTTCCATCAGACCAGTTTGGAATTGTTACTTTTCCTTTGCCATTTACTATATTTACTTCAAATGTTTTGTCATATTCCGGCATGCTTATTTGATTATATCCATATTCAATCTCTTCTGATTTTGAATATTCATCGTAATATCTTCTCTTTTCATATCTTTGTTCATATCTTGCTTTTGCTTCTAAAGTAATTGTATCATTTCCAGGTGTATTTCTATTTTTAACATTGTATTCTTCAAATGTTATTTCGTATGAATTAGTTTCCTTATTATATTTTTCATTCATATAAGCTCTATTGATATAAGGATATACAGTATAGTTTATAGTGTAACTTCCTCCATCAATATATGAGTTATCATATCTAACATGTACATAGTTAGAATAAGTGTTAGGCTGATTGTTTATCGCATTAAATGTTACTTTTCCATATCCAACACCATTTGCATCTGTAGTAATATTTTCGGCAACAACATCAACATATTTATCATTACTAATATTTCCAACATTAAACTTTGTGTCAGTTAATGGAATACCATCATAAGTATTAGCAGTAATCTTTACATTAGTAGTCTCGCCAGTTACAAATACGTTTGCCTCTTGTTCGACGTTTACTGAGTATGCACTTGTTGTATAATCAAGAATATTTGATGAAATTCTATCTACATAAACCCCATTTATATATAACTCTGCATATACATATGCACCAGAATTTACATCTTTTAATTCAAAGTCATATGTAAAGCATCCTTGTTCATTTAAAGTAAGATTATCTTTCTTTAACAAATCTTCTTCACAATAAATTTTTATAATCGCTGAATCAACATCATAAACTCTGTTTCTTGCATAACCCCAATACTTAACCGTTTCACCAACTTTATATACTGGTCTATCCGAATAGATATATCCATTGTTGTGTCTAGTATAAACTAACGTTTTAGTATCATCACTATTAATATAATAATCTTCATATGATTCGCTGTAATAAATGTTTTCCCAAGAGCCGTTTCTAGCAATTAATTGACTTGTAATGTCAAAGACAAGTGGTGTTTCGCATTTAAATTCAATATAGTTGAATTCTTCATTAAAGTCTACTACTTGTTTCTTTAGATCTTTAAAATAAATTTTTCCATCATTATCTGTTTTACCAACGCTAGTATTATTAACAAAAATATCTACCACATTATTGCTATTATTTGGATTCTTATAAAAAGCAAGTGCCTCACCAGTAGTTAAAAAGTTCACCGAAGTTATTTCATCATTTATTTGGAAAGGCTTAATTGAATAACAATCATTTATTTTTAATAATGCAAAATAATATCCTGCTTTACTTGATTTGAAATCAGTATCTACTTGATAGAAATTATTTGATATATACTTTTCTCTTTGTATAACGTATTCAACATCTAATGCATTCTTTTCAAGTACTAGTTTGTAATCATTATTATCATATAGTTCTTTTGCAATATTATTTGTTTTATTTATTTTTCTTAGTAAATCAATATATGTCTTGGTTCCATCCAATTTATATATTCTTATTTTACTATCATCAACCTTAATGCCTTTATTACTTTCATCATTCATAAATATATATGATATAAAAGACACATTTTCGTTTATATTAAATACATTTTCAGAAATTAATTCAACGTCTGTTATTTTATTCTCTTTTGTATTGCTTCTTGCGATAAATGAAAACGAATAATCATCTTTTAGTTCATTTCCATACTTATCTTTGGCGCCTTTTTTCACCTTAATAGTGTATTCTTGTCCATCTTTAAAATAATCATTTGGATGTCTAAAATAATAATATGAACTATACTTCTTCTCCCAATATCCGTTAACACTTGGTTCAATTGATAAGTAGTCTTTAATATTATCTTGAATTTCATCAGTGAATCTTATTTCTGGATCACTATTTATTTTAAAGAATTCTTTATTAGCAGGATATGTATAATCAACTTTGAATTCTTTTTCTGTTTGGAAAGCCCATTTTTTTACTCCATCAGAAGTTAATTCAACCACATTATAAATAGCACCTTCTGAAAGAGTATCAGCTATCTTTAATTTGTAGCTTTTGCTATCTTCTTTTATTACTTCTGTTTTTATCTCATCACTTTCGTTTGAATTTCTACATTCAATTTTAAACGTTTTTTCAACATAGTCATCTGGCACATCATCTGCAAATACAATGTTGAAAACAACACCATCTTTATTAATAATTCTATTGTCTTCAGAATCGTATGTTACAGTAGCATCAGACAAATGAGCGTATACTTTTGTTTCAGGCTCAAGATTTAAAATAGTTTCAACTATATTTTTGCCTGGTTCGCCTTTGAAATTTTGATTAAATAAAATACAAGCTCCCAAAATAACAAGCAATGCAATCGTCAAAACTACTACAATTAATTCTCTATTTTTCATTTTGTCCCCCTAAATAAAAAAAGATATCATATCCTATAATATGATATCATTTTAGAATTTATTTGTGTACTCTTTTTTTATAGCACTTTACCTTCTTTAACTTCCAAATAAATAGTAACTGGTCCATCATTTGTTAGAGTAATTTTCATATCTGCTCCAAACACACCTGTAACTACCTTAGTCCCAGATATTTCTTTAGTATATCTAACAAACTCTTCATATAATGGAATTGCTACTTCAGGTCTTGCTGCATTTGTAAATGATGGTCTATTACCATGATGACAATCAGCATATAAAGTAAATTGTGAAACAACTTGTAATTCACCATTTATATCTTGAATACTTAAATTCATTTTTCCATTTTCATCTTCGAATACTCTTAGTTTAACAATCTTTTCGGCCATAACTTTTATATCTTCAATTGTATCTGTTTCTGTTATTCCTACTAAAACCATAAAGCCTTTATTGATGCTAGAGTATTCTTCTCCATCTATAACTAAACTTGAGCTTTTAACTCTTTGAACTATTGCTCTCATATTCTCCTCCACTATAACAAAAAGGAGGTTTTAAACCTCCTAATAATATTATTCATCTTTGCTGTCATCTTCTGATGATTCTTCATCTTCATCCACAAATTCTTCATCTTCATCCAAATCTTTATTCTTTTTATATCTATTTTTAAAAACTTGGCTTATCACTTTTCGTCTTGTCTCAACTTCATCTATGACTAAAAACATAGATAAAGAAAGACCAAGTCCAACAAAGTTAAAAACTCTGTGAATAGCAACATGTTTTAACAAGTCATTATTTGCAATTGATAAAGCTAAAATAACTAAGAAATATACCACAGGTATCAAACAAAAAATTGCTTTTTTAGTCTTATATGAGGCAAATAAAAGTCCAGCAGTAATATAGTACCAAATTAATAATACCCACGGAATACTAAAATCAATAATCATCGTATTCATTCCTTTTTATATGCAAAAACTTCTGCAAATATTATTCTTCATCTGGTTCGTCCCAGTTATGCCATACTTCAGAAACATCATCATTATCTTCCAAATTGTCAATAATAAGTCCCATCTTTCTAGCACCTTCACTATCTAATTGAACGTAGTTTTGAGGAACCATCTTAACTTCTGCTTCGATAAACTCAATACCTTTTGCTTCTAATCCTTCTCTAACAGTAGAAAAATCTCCTGGTGCTGTAGTAATCTCATAAAACTCATCATCTGGCTCAAAATTATCTGCACCTAATTCAATTGCTTCTTCCATTAATTCATCTTCTGAAAGTTTACAAGATGCTTTTTCAACAATCATTACACCTTTTTTGTCAAACATCCATGAAACTGATCCAGTTGCTCCCAAATTTCCACCAAATTTATCAAAGATATGACGAACATCACCAGCAGTTCTATTTCTATTGTCCGTTGTTGCCTCTACTATAATTGCAACACCATTTGGTCCATATCCTTCATAAACAACATCTTCGTAATGAGCATTTGAACCTTCACCTGCTGCTCTTTTGATACTTCTTTCTATATTATCATTTGGCATGTTATTTGCTTTACATTTTGCAATAACATCTCTTAATTTTGAATTAGAAACAGGATCAGGGCCACCTTCTTTAACTGCTATTAAAATTTCTCTTCCTAGTTTTGTAAATATTTTTCCTCTCGCAGCATCTGTCTTACCTTTTTTAGCCGCGATATTATGCCATTTGCTATGTCCTGACATCCTTTTTTCCTCCTTTTAACATTTTATTGCTTGCAATAAAATTTTGCGTAATAATTTTATTACAAATATGGGCTTTTGTCAAAAAACAACGCATAATTTAAGCATTATGTATACCAATTTGACCAATTTTTTTCAAAATGATAGAATAATTTTCGTTATATACATTAATAAGGAGGTTTTTTACATGGCATATAGTGATGATCCTTTTGGAAATAATGATTTTCGTACTCCTGATAACTACGGCGACACAGGTACAATTAATGCCAATCCTTTCACTGGTATTAATGCAGTTACAGACGAAAATGGTATCTTAACAAATGTTTTTAAATGGATGGGAATTGGTTTGGGAATTTCTGCAATCGCTGCATTAGGCTCTTATCAATTTTTACCAGAATTTATGATGGTTGCTTATATTCCTTTAGCAATAATTGAATTAATTATGGTACTTGTACTTTCTTTTGGAATACAAAAAATGAGTGCTGGGGCTTGTAGGGTATGCTTTATTGCCTACTCTGTTATAAATGGTCTTACACTTTCTTCTATATTCTTCGTATATGAAATTGGTTCAATTTTTGTAACATTTTTTATCGCAGCAGGCATGTTTGCAGTAGCTGCTTTATATGGAAAATTTACTAAGAAAAATTTAGCTAGTATGGGTACATATTTACTAATGGGACTATTTGGAATTATAGTTGCAAGTATAGTAAATATTTTTATAAGAAATTCTATGCTAGACTTTTTGGTAACACTAGTTGGTATAGCTATTTTCGTTGGTTTAACAGCATATGATGTTAATAAGATAAGAGAATATTCAAGCCAATATGGCTTAGATTCAAAAGAGCAAGCAAGTAAAGTAATAATATATGGTGCTCTTTCACTATATTTAGACTTTATTAATTTATTCCTAAAGCTTTTAAGACTATTTGGAAGTCGTAGAAAATAGCATAAAAAAAGACTGCACTTTTAAGTGCAGTCTTTTTTAATCATCAAATTAATCCATATTACACAAAAAGTCTAAACCCAAACTAATTGCGATAAGGATACCAATTTTGATGTAAATATGCATTCCACTCTTTAAAATGAAAATTAATCCAAAAACAAGTGCAAGACCAAGAACCAAAACGATAAACATTGCAAAAAGTCTTTCTTTCAGAGCTTTCACAAAGCATCCTCCTTAAAAAAACAAGTAGATAAGTGTATAAAGTGACTTTCCGAAATGTATTATATCATAATTATGTAAACTTTGTCAAGTTGCATATTGTTTTAATGCGCTTCATACCAACTATTACCAACATTTGCTTCAGCAATTAGTGGAACTTTTAGTTTTGCAACATTTTGCATTTCATTTACTAATATTTCTTTTGCTTTTTCAACTTCATCTTCTGGAGCTTCTAAAACCAATTCATCATGCACTTGAAGAATAATTCTTGTCTTAAGATTCTCTTCTTCTAATTTCTTTTGCACATTAACCATTGCAATTTTAATAATATCTGCTGCACTTCCTTGAATTGGTGTATTCATTGCAATTCTTTCAGCACTTTGTCTTACATTAAAATTCTTAGCATTTATTTCTGGCACATATCTTCTTCTTCCCCATAAAGTTTGAGAATATCCTTTTACTTTACACTCATCAACTGCCAATTTCATAAAGCTATGAATACCTGGATACTTTTGAAAATACTTTTCAATATATATTTTTGCTTTTGCTCGTGAAATTCCAATATTAGCTCCCAAGCCAAAATCCGAAATACCATAAACAATTCCAAAATTAACTGCTTTTGCTTCACTACGCATTTGTTTTGTAACTTCTTCTAGTGGAACTTCAAACACTTGTGATGCAGTAATTGCATGAACATCTTGTCCCTCTTCAAAACCTTTAATCATTGTTTTATCATTTGAAATATGAGCAAGTACTCTTAATTCAATTTGAGAATAATCGGCATCTATAAACTTATATCCTTTTGGAGCAACAAATACTTTTCTAAATTCTCTACCTATTTCTGTTCTAACAGGAATATTTTGAAGATTAGGATCAGAGCAACTAATTCTACCTGTTGCAGTAACAGTTTGGTTAAATGATGCATGAATTCTACCATCTTCTTTAACTAGAGGTAATAATCCATCTGCATACGTTGATTTTAATTTAGCTAATGTTCTATATTCTAAAATCTTTTCAACAATAGGATGATCTTCTCTTATTTTTTCTAATGTATCTGCATCTGTAGAGTAACCACTTTTTGTTTTCTTTGGTGCATATATATGAAGTACTTCAAATAATATATGTCCTAATTGCTTTGGAGAATTAACATTAAATGGTTCTCCTGCCATTTCAATTATTTCATCATTTAAGCTATTTACTTTTGCCGTTAACTCTTTTTGATATAATTCTAAAGTGTTTGTATCAACTAGCACTCCAGCAATTTGCATTTTTGCAAGCACTATTCTAAAAGGCATCTCTATTTCTTTAAATAGTTTATACTCTTCTTCTTTTTTCAATTTTTCTTCTAATAATGCTTTGCAAGAATCGATGTATTTAGCATAGTTTATGCAGCTGCTCTTTTCTCTTTCTTGATCTTCATTTTCTTCATTAATATCTCCAAGAAGACTTATTTGCTCTTGTTTATTCTCTTTTGATTTATCAACCAAAACTCCTAATTCTTCTAAAATGATATCTTCTAATCCAAACTTATTCTTTGAAGGATTCAAAATATATGATGCTATTTTTATATCAAAATCAAGATTCTTTGCATTTATTCCTAAACTATTTAAATATATATATGTTTGCTTAACATCATAGCTTATTTTAGAAATATTTGATTCAAAATATAATTTTAAATCTTCTTTTGAAGCATTTGATATGTAATAAATACTATCACCTAGAATAAAAGCCAAAGAGTTACCATCTAGATAGTATGTTGAGTAATCTTGGTGGCCGATGATTGTCGCTATGGTTTCCTTGCTATAAGGCTCTTCTTTATATTCTTTTTGAACGTATTTAGATTCAACAATATCAGCATCATCTATATTACTTTCTGGTTCTTTTAAATTATATTTTTCAATATAATTTTTAAACTGAAGTTTAATAAACAATCTATATAGTTCATCATTATTAACATCTTGCATTTTTATATCATCTATTGAAATATTAAGTGGAACTTCTCTATAAATCGTACCTAAATCTCTTGATAAATATGCCAACTCTTTATTAGCTTCTATTTTTTCCCTAAGCTTTCCTTTTATGCCATCTACTTCTTTTCCTGTTTCAACCAAACTATAAATGTTATCTACATCATGATATTTCTCAATCAAAGAAAAAGCTGTTTTTTCTCCAACTCCAGGAACGCCTGGTATATTATCTGATGTGTCTCCCATCAAACCTTTTATCTCTATAAACTGAGAAGGTTCAATATTAAATTTTTCTTTAACTACATCTGGTGTGTAATCTGTATATTCTGTGTTTCCTTGTTTGGTTGTAGGAATTCTAACCATTACTTTATCTGATACAAGTTGCAAATAATCTCTATCACCTGTTAATAAAAGAATAGTATCATTTTTCCTTTGTTCACCCATGCTTGCAATTGTACCCAAAATATCATCTGCTTCATATCCTTCTAATTCAAGTATCTTTATATTCATCGCAGAAAGAACATCTTTTATAAGCGGCATTTGCTGAGCTAACTCATCTGGCATAGGCTTACGAGTTCCCTTGTATTCATCATACTTTTTATGTCTAAATGTTGGTGCTTTTAAATCAAATGCAACACAAATATAATCTGGATTATAATCCGATATTGTTTTGTTCAAAATAGACAAAAAGCCATATATGGCGTTTGTGTAGATACCAGTTGATGTTCTCATAATGTTTCTACCCATAATGCCATAGAAGGCTCTGTTCATAATACTATTTCCATCTATTCCTAAAATTTTACTCATATTTTATAATTCCTTTAATACTTATCTAACTTTTCTTATTTCAGACAATCTATCATTTTTATTAACTTCATATTTTTTAAGTTGATTCATATAATCTAGACTTGTAGAGTACTCTTCTCTCTTTATCAATGAACTTTCTTTTATATTTATTTGATAATCCATTGTCTTTTTCTTAGAGAAAAATCCAGTTTTAACTGAATGATCATAATCAATGTCGCTTGTCATCTTTCCTGTTTGCCCATTTACATATAAATAATGCTTTTCATTATCTTTAATAAATTCAAAAATCCAAACTGGAAGCAAAATAAGTTTTCTACTTACAGTTCTTATTTCATTAAATGCTTTTAATTCTTTAACAGTCTCATTCTTTTCTTTATATTTTAAAGTCTCATTTTTTGAGTATTCATTCATTACTTTCTTAAGTTCCATCCAAGCTGCATCTCCACCATAACTTGGCTTTAATGTAAAATGAGATTCTAAGTGCTTAGGAAACAGCATATCAATCTTTTTAAACTCATAATTAGCAAATTCTTTTATAGCTTTGTTTGGAATGGTTCTTGTAGTATCTACTAGTACATCGCTTTCATCATACATCTCAAATTTTTGAAAATAATAGTCATCTGCATCATATTTGCCAGCACTTTCACGAGTTTGCAAAAATGTAATTGCATTATTTGAGATCGAATACATATAAAATGGTAAAAATAATCCCTTAACAGTTTCAACATTTATAGCTGATATTATATCTTGAGGCACATTATCCGCTTTTGCTTTTTCAAAGAATGACTTTTTTATTTGATCCATTGTTTCTGCAAAGTGAATTATAAACTTTGGATTAAAATCATGTACTCCTTCTTTTATATTGACTTGACTGCCATAACACATAGGACAAAAACTTAAATTCAAATTAGAATTTACTATTGTAGTTTTGCCACACATTAAGCATTCAATTTCTTTGCAAATTCCGGTATATTGATTTTCTTCTTTTTTGACAAATTCTGAAGCATAATAATACTCGTTGCATTTACTGCAAAAATAACTATCTAATTTGTCATAATAAACTAGCGCACACTTACAAATAGGACATACTTGTTCTAAACTCATAAAAGCCACTCCTTAAAAAATCAAATCTATATATATTATATTTTAAAAAAAAGCATAAAAAAAGACCTTTTTTTATAAAAGGTCTTTTAATTGATTATTCTTCTCCTCTTGCTAATGCTTTAGCTGCCTTAGCTGCTTTTCTAGCTTCAATTTTATCTTTCTTTTTTTGTGAAACTATATCTTGCTCTTTTCTTCTTTGTTCAACTTCATAGTCCCAGTCAATACAATCAAAAAAGCGAATGCTTTTTAGTTCTTTCATTAAATCATCTGCTTCTTCTCTTCCAAATCTTCTAATATTTAATAAGCATTCTATTGTTGCATCTTTTAGTGAAGCATCTGGTTTTTTTGATAATTTTGTAGAAATCATTTTAACCAAGTCTTTTAAAGAAATAATACCGCTTTTAACTAACAACTCAATTGTCTTTGGCTTTAAATTTAAGTCTTTAAATTGAATTTGAATATTTATTTTATTTTTTGGTTCCATTTTTATCCCTTCCTTTAGTCTTGATTATGTTAACATGTTTTTTACTAAAAATCAAGCAAAATTATATATTAGAAGCAAAATTTTCAACTCTATTTAGGATTCTTTCTTTTCCTAAAAGTTTCAAAATATCATATAAACTAGGTGATTGATGCTTTGTAGTTACTACGTATCTAAGCATTTCGCATATATTACCAATTGAGCCTGCAAATGCATCTGGATTAGCTTTATATTCTTTTGTTGTTGCATAATTATATTTCTTACCAAATTCTGCCATATCATCAAACCACTCTTGTTGAGTCTTAGTAGAATCGTAATAATTTGCAACATAATCTTTAAGCATCTCAACATCAACTTTATATTCTTTGTCTTCCCAACTGTTTGTAAATAATTCATCAAACATATACCACATTTCTTTTTTAGCATCGCTATAATATGCTAAATCTTTACGTGGTTTCTTTTGTTCTCTTTCAATATTTAAAAATGCTGTTGAATACTCTGGATCTTTAGTAAATATTTCATAGAAATCATTATCAAATTCTTTAAAATAACCTGCTATTCCTTCATAAACTTCTTTTGCAGAAATTTTTGCCATATATTCTTTACAGATAAAGTTTAATTTATCTAAATCAAATATAGCTGGGCTCTTTGACATTTTTGAAAATTCAAAAACATATTCTTCTGCTTTAACTGCAGGATTAGATGTATACCATGGTTCAAATCCAGAATTTGCTAAAGTACCTAAATATAATTTAACCGCTTCTAGTGGAACACCTAATTCATGATAATAAGATGTAGCAGCTTCTGGATCTTTTCTTTTACTAATCTTTCTTACTTTTCCATCTTCCATTTTTGCAATTGGAGCAATATGACAATATGTAGGTGGATTAAATCCAAACACTTCAAACAATTGAACGTGAATTGGAAGTGATGCAACCCACTCATCTCCTCTAATTACATGTGTAGTACGCATTAAGTGATCATCTACTAAATGCGCAAAGTGATATGTTGGAAGTCCATCAGACTTACATATAACTAAATCCATATCATTTTCTGGAAAACTTAATTTTCCTTTAATAGCATCTACAAGTGTCTTTTTATTATTAAAGTTTCCTGGAGATTTTAATCTTATAATAAATGGATCACCATTTTTAATTCTTTCTGCTCTTTGGTCATTACTTAAGTTTCTACAAGTAGCCCAAGGACCATAGTAACCAATTCTAGCCTTTAATTTTTCTTGTTTTGCTCTTATTGCATCTAATTCTTCAGGTGAACAAAAACAAGGATAAGCAAGTCCTCTTTCTAACAAATGCTTAACAAAAGTTTGATAGATTTCTTTTCTTTCACTTTGAACATAAGGACCATAGTCACCCTTATAATTATCATCATCTATTTGACCTTCATCAAAAGTAACATTATATTCTTTTAATCCATTAATAATATGATGAATACCATTATCTATTGTTCTTTTTGTATCTGTATCTTCTACTCTTAAGAAAAATATACCATTTGTTTGTCTTGCAAAAGCTTGTGATACAAAACTTTGATATAAAGCACCTATATGAATATATCCTGTTGGACTTGGAGCATATCTAGTTACTATTGCTCCTTCTGGCAAGTTTCTCTCTGGATACATTTTTTCATAATCTTCTACTGTTTTGGTTATATTAGGAAAAATTAAATCCGCCAATTCTTTATCTGTCATCATCTATATTACTCCTCTACTAATTTATTGTTATTACTATTCGTTTTTGAAACGAGTGTTATTTTATCATATTTTTAGCCATTTTTCAACAAAATAGGATTTATGAAGCATAAAAAAGAGGCCTTTCGGCCTCACTCATTATAAAAAACATTAATAAAACACACATTATTGTTAAACGTATGAATTACTAATAAAGTATGCGATTGAGCTGCTTTAGGCTTAAGTATTCCTAAATCAATAAGTTTATCCCTATCTTCAGAAGAATACTCCGTAAATATTACTTTATCCGGGGTCTTAACACCATATAACTCTAAATGCTTTTCTAGAGTTGTAGGAAAATTGGGATCTGAAAAGAGAATTGAAAAAATCTTAGGATGCTTAGGAAACTTCGAAAAGTAAAACCGATCAATAATATGCTCCAAAGCATGATAGTTATCGTTCATAATATCAAAATCAGCTTGTTCAGACATATTTTCAGGTCGTTTCACAAAATCAGCAAATTTTAATTCTCCTTGCATACTTCCTTCTACCTCCCAAAAAAATGTAGTAAAAGTTCTTAGCATCTCTTAAAACTAGTATATTATATCAAAAATTATGTAAATTGCAACCCTTTCCCAATTTTAATATTGAAGTTGCCATTATTTAATGTTATACTACTCTACGTGATGTTTTATAAGCCGGTGTGGCGGAATGGCAGACGCACATGACTCAAAATCATGCGGGAAACCGTGTGGGTTCAAGTCCCACCACCGGTACCAAAAAGCGAAAGGATTTTAAAATTTATATGAAAAATATAATTTTGAAAGTTCTTTTTATTTTGTCTTTCATACCATATTTATTATTAGTTTATTCTATATTTTTTGGAAAATACATTATAAATGGTGTTGAAATTCAAGGTATGGAACTAATTCTTAAAAATTTATCACATGTTTTTTCACCAAGCAGCTTTAGTATTTTTAGTCCAATTATTGTTGCATGTTTTACATATCAAATGTGTTATATTTTTAGGAAAAATTTTAAAAGAATGTTTATATGTTCTTTCATTCCTTGTGCATTTATTTTATTACTGGCATTACATGGTGCTTTATTTGGAGCAAGATTTTTAGGTGACACACTTTATTATGGATTCGAAGGACTTTATATTGGCTTTTTAAGTGGTATTATATATTATATATCTTATCTAATTATTCCAGCTTGTATAATCTTTCAAATAATTTGTCTAGTAATAAATCATAAAAAGAAAAAAGTATAAAAAAGCTAGTTTGATTTAATCAAACTAGCTTTTATTTTATCTTACTTCATCAATAATAATAGTATCAATGTATCCATCTGAATTATATTCAGCAGATATATCATATCTTTTTGAAGAAATAATATCAGAAGTAGTAGTACATTCACCACCAAGCTCTATTTTGCCATATTCTTCTACTTCATAAGCATTAGTATTATGAGCTTGTACCATATTGATAAGACTTTTAGCTTGTGAAGAATTACAATCTTCTCCAAGATACATTTCATATCGTGAATTATATGCACTAACCAAATAAGAATTCATAGTGCGAGTACCCTCTTTAGCAATCGATTGAGAATTATTAAATAATAAAGTGCCCATAGTTACAAGCATAAGTGAAGAAATAAGCATTCCTATTATAAATCCTATAAGCATATTCCATAAATAGCCTCTTGCTAAATTTCTTCTATTGATATTTTCTTCATCGCAAGCATATATTATCATGAAAATTAAACCTACTATTGGTATAGCAAATAGCCAAAAGTATCCAACATATCCCCATGGTCTAATTGGTTTAAATTGTGTTGGCATATTGTCTGGATAATTATCTTTATTCATCGTTTCACCCCCCTTTATATATGATATATACTATTTATTTCTATGAACATCATAAACAGAATCGACTTTTCTTAAAGCCTTTAATATTTTATTTAATTTTTCAACACTATCTACTTCGATACCAATTGTAATAATAGCAACTCTATTTTGAGTTGTTTTTGCATTTACAGAAACCATAGTTGCTTTAACTTCACTTAATGCAATTGTAATATCTTGTAAAAGTCCATTTCTATCATTTGCATAAACAGTAAGTTCTGTAACAAACGATGCTTTAACTTCTTTTTCCCAAGAAACATCAATTAACCTTTGCTCATTTGTAATTAGTTCTCTGCAGTTTTCACAATCAGCTCTGTGAACAGATACTCCTCTACCTCTCGTTACATAACCAACAATCTCATCACCTGGTAGTGGATTACAACATCTTGCAAGTTTAACTAAACAATTATCAATTCCTTTAACTATAATTCCATTTTTAGAACTTCTTGGACGATTATCTAATTTAACTTGTTTTAACTCTTCAATTGTTTTTTCAATTTCTAAATCTTTGTTTTCTTTTTTATATTCTTCTAAAAGTCTAGTAATAATTTTAAGTGGCGAAATAGCCCCAAATCCAATAGCTGCGTATGCATCATCTAATGTATTATATTTGTATTTTTCAAGTACTTCAGAAAGCCATTCTGGCCTAAATAAATCATTAAAAGAAATACCTATTCTTTTAATTTCTTTTTCAACCATTTCTTTTCCTTTAAGGGTATTTTCTTCTCTTAAAGCTTTTTTGAAATAGTTTTGAATTTTTGAACGAGCCGAACTTGTTTTTACCATCTTAAGCCAATCACGTGATGGTCCGTTTGAATTATCAGATGTAATAACTTCTACTATGTCACCATTTTGAAGTTTTGTAGTAATAGGTACAATTCTAGAATTTACTTTTGCACCAACCATCTTGTGACCTACCTGTTCATGAATTGCATAAGCAAAATCTATCGGCGTAGATCCTACAGGAAGTGATTTAATATCACCTGCTGGAGTAAATACAAATACTTCTTCATCAAACAAATCAAATTTTAATTTGCTCATGAATTCTTTATCATCATTTGTTTCATTTTGCCACTCAAGAGTTTCTCTAAGCCAAGATAATTTATCATCAGAAACAGAAACTGATGCCCCTTTTTCTTTGTATGCCCAGTGAGCAGCAATACCATATTCAGCAACTCTATGCATATCCCATGTACGAATCTGTACTTCAAAAGGAACACCATTTTTTCCAATTAGTGTAGTATGAAGTGATTGATACATATTTGGTTTTGGCATAGCTATATAATCTTTGAATCTTCCTGGCATAGGTTTATACATTTCATGCACAAATCCTAAAGCTGCATAACAGTCTTTAACAGAATTAACAATTATTCTAAGTGCAAATAAATCATAAATTTGATCTAAGGTTTTATGATCTTTTTGCATCTTTCTATATATACTCCATAAGTGCTTTGGTCTACCATATATCTCTGCTTGAATCTTTGCTTCTTTCATCTTAGCACGTAGTTCATCTAAAATTTCATTAATAAAATTTTCTCTCTCTTCTCTTTTAGATTTAACTCCTTTTGCAAGTTCAAAATAAGCATCTTCTTCTAGATACATAAATGCTAAATCCTCAAGTTCCCACTTAATAGAATAAATACCTAGTCTATTTGCAAGTGGTGCATAAAGCATACGAGTTTCTTTTGCATTTGCTTGTCTTCTTTCATCCGGTAAATGTTTAAGAGTACGCATATTATGAAGTCTATCTGCAAGCTTAATAATAAGAACTCTTATATCTTTTGCCATAGCCATAAAGAACTTACGATAGTTTTCAACTTGTTCTTCTCTTTTATCTATAAAAGTTTGTGCAGCAAGCGAGCCAAGTTTTGTAACACCATCAACCATTTCAGCTACACTCTCGCCAAATTCTTTTGCTACTTCTTCTCTTGTTATATTTGTATCTTCAAACACATCATGCAATAAAGCAGCACATATTGCATCATCATCTAATTCTAGAGTGGTGATGATATAAGCCACTTCTGTTGGATGAATAATATAAGGTTCGCCTGACATTCTAAGCTGATCTCCATGAGCATCTTTAGCAAAATCATATGCTTTTTGAATTTTTTTAGAATTTGATTTTTTATTATATCTTTTTGCATTATCAATTACTTCTTGTATAGTAGCCAATCATACCACCTCCTCTTATTTCTATTTACTGACCTTTGGGTCGCAGCTACTTTATATACTCTTTTTTATATCTTTTATATTTAATTGAATCATTTCTATGCCATTATATGAATTAATTTCTATAGCACATAAAATGTCTGCTTTATCTCCCATTCTGATACTATTTTTCTTTTCTCCCATATTAAAAGCAATAGCAGAAAAAATCCTATGTTCATCTTTAACATTTAATTTAAGATGCTTATCATTTGATAAAGTTCTAATACTATCTACTTTAATATTCTTATAAGCAAATAAAGGTGCAGGGTTTCCTTCACCATATGGTTCTAATAGTTTTAATTCATTAATAGTTTCTTTTGAAACATCTTTACATGTAATTTCAGCATCATATCTAATTGTTGGTACAGATTCATCTGGCAATTTATCTTTTGCATAATCACAAATTGCTTTTCTAAAGTCTTCAAATTTTGATTTATCTAGAGTAAGTCCTATTGCCATTTCATGTCCACCAAATTTTTGTAAATAATCTGAACAAGCAGTAAGAGCTGCATGCAAGTCAAATCCATCTACACTTCTTCCAGAACCTTTTCCTTCTTCTCCTTCAAAACAAATAAGAATTGATGGTTTATAATAGCTTTCGGTTATTTTCGAAGAAACAATTCCAATTACTCCATGATGCCAATTTTCTTTGCCAACAACTATAATTTTATTGTTATTTAATTTTTCACTTTCTATTTGTTCAATTGCTTCATTAATAATTCCACGTTCTATTTCTTGACGGTTTCTATTCATCTCTTGAAGCTTCGTTGCAATATCCACTGCTTCTTTTATATTGTCTGTAAGTAACATTTTTAAAGCAAGTTCAGCTTGTCCCATTCTTCCACATGCATTTATTCTAGGTGCTAATCCAAATGATATTGCACTAGAATCAATAGTTTTTAATGCCGATGAATTAATTAAAGCTTTTAGCCCTGGATTTTCTGTTTTCTTCATCTTCTCCAAGCCATATTTAACAATTATTCTATTTTCTTCAACTAATGGAACAATATCTGCAATAGTTCCTAAAGCAACAATATCTAAATAATTCAAAAATGATTCATCTGGTAGTTTTAATTTTTTAGAAATAGCTTGTGCTAATTTAAAACTTACTCCACAGCCAGCAAGTCCATTAAATGGATAACTACTATCTGGACGCTTTGCGTCAATTACAGCTATACAATCTGGTATTCTTTCATGACATTCATGATGGTCAGTAATAATAACATCCATACCAAGTTTTTTTGCATACTCAACTTCTTCATAGCCAGAAATACCACAATCTACGGTAACTAAAAGATTAGTTCCTGACTCACGAATACTATCTAACGAGGCTTCATTTAAACCATATCCTTCTGAAAGCCTATTTGGTAAATATGCATCGACGTTAGCATTCAAACTTGTAAAATATTTAACTAAAATTGTGGCACTAGTAATACCATCAACATCATAATCTCCATAAATAGTGATTTTTTCTTTTTTATCAATTGCTTTTAAAATTCTATCAACAGCCTTGTCCATATCATTAAATAAAAATGGATCATATAAATCACTTAACTTCGGATGTAAAAAGCTCTCTATTTTTTCTTCTGGGATATTTCTATTCATAATAACCTTTGCCATAAGCTCAGATATATTATGATTTTTTGCTATTTGGCTAACTTCTTCTTCATTTATTTTATAGCCTTCCCATTTTTTATTCATATACCCTCCATTTCTTTTAATCGTCAACATAAGTTAACAATCAACTAGCATTAATTTGGTATAATTTTATACCTTTTTATGTTATATAGCAACCAAAAACGACCTAAAATACTTTAATATTTTAGGTCGTTTTTTATCTAGTTTTAATATAACTTTTCAAGAGCTTCAAGGCTTTCATTGTGTGCTAAAATTACAAGTGTATCTCCTTCTTTAACTTCCGTATTAGCTGTTGGAAAAACAACTTCTTCTCCTCTTTTTACACATACAACATTGAAAGAAAACTTTTGTCTTAATGCTAACTCTCCAAAATTTTTATTTATCCAATCTTTAGGTGCTTCTATTTCGAGCATACTAAAGTCTCTTCCCATTTCTGTTTTTTCAATTACGTACTTTGTTGTAATACTATTAACTAATTTAAGAGCAGAATCAATTTCTGGTTGAACTATTCTTGTTACTCCAATCATTTCCAAAAGCTTAGCATGCTTTTCATCTCTTGCTTTTGCAACAATTTTAGGAATACCTAAATCCTTTAATGTTAATGCAACCATTAAGCTAGACTCTATATTATCGCCTATTCCTATGATTGCTATATCAAAACCTTTTATGCCACATGCTTCAAGAGCGTCTGCCTCTAATGCATTTATTTGAATTGCCTTTGTAACAAATGGAACTGCTTCTTCTATTAAATTCTCATCACTATCAATTGCAAGTACATCACAATTATAATTTGATAATTGTTTTGCAACTGTCATTCCAAACTTTCCTAATCCTATAATTGCTATTTGTTCGATACTTTTTTTCATCTTTTTTCTCCTCTACCCAATATTTACTTCTGCTTTTGGATAATTAACTATATTACTTTGCTTAAATTTTTTACCTGCAATTGCCATTGTCATTGTAACAGTAGATACTCTACCTATATACATGATTATTATTAATAATACTTTACTAGAAGTAGTTAGACTAGCTGTAACACCCAAAGAATATCCGCAAGTTGCTAAAGCAGATACTACTTCAAACAACATATCTATAAAACTAAACTGTGGATTTAAAGCAGATAGAACCATAGTCATTATAGATATAATTAATAAAGCACTTATTAAAACCGTAATCGCTTGTTTTATATTTTCGTCAGATATTTCTCTTCTAAACACATTTACATTTTTATTGTGAGACACCGAGCTTAACATTGTTATTATTAATACTGCAAATGTAATGGTCTTAATTCCTCCAGCGGTACTTCCAGGTGCACCGCCTATTAACATCAAAATAATAGTAAAGAATTTTCCACTATTTGTTAAATTCTGCAAATCCACAGCGGCCATTCCTGTAGTTCTTGCAGAAATTCCATGAAATGCAGAAATAAATACTTTATCACCAAACGAGTATCTTCCCAAAGTATCTGGATTATTATACTCAAAAATCATTATTCCAAATGTTCCAAAAACAATCATTATTCCAAGCATTACTAATACTAACTTACTATGAGTGCTTAATGTAAGCCAAGTTTTTCTAAATGACAATTTTTTCTCTTTTTGAATTTTTAATTTTTCATATAATTCATTCCAAACAATAAATCCTAAACTTCCTAAAATAGTTAAAATAGCGCATACACTTAATACCAAATAATCTGTAGCAAAATTTTGCAAACTATTCGATCCTAATAGATCAAACCCACAATTACAAAAGCTTGATACCGATGTAAAAAACGCTTGTCCTGTTCCTTTAAGTGCTCCATACATTGGAACAAACCTAATACATAAAACAAGTGCTCCAACTATTTCAGAAAAAGCAGTAAATTTAACAATTCTTCTAATTAATACTTTAACTTTATTTAATTTTTCAGGTGTACCGAAGTATTGTACTGATATTAATTTGCTCTTTAAAAGTAAGTTTTCTTTTCGTAATTAATATAAATGTTGAAATAACAAAAATAAATCCCAACGCACCAATTTGAATTAGTATAAGCATAACCACTTTTCCAAACAAAGTAAATTGTTCTCCTGCTACAACTGTTGAAAGCCCAGCAACACATACTGAAGCAGCTGATGTAAATAAAGAATTTAACAAATCATGTGGTTTTCCAGGATTGTTAGCTATTGGTAGATTAAGAAGTATGCCACCAACAATTATTAATAATAGAAAACTTATCAATGTAAGTTTAGTCGTTTGAGCAAGCTTTTTTTCTTTGACAAATTTCATCTATTTTCACCTTTTCTAATTTTTGTTTTAATATCTTCTCTTGTAGCCAGCATTTTTCTTCACCAACTTAATAATAATTATTATAAGAATTAAGATTACGCATCCGCAGCAAACAATAATAATATTTGGAGTCGTTAACCATTCTTCAATATCATTAGTTGATGGCTTTTCTTCATGTTTAATATGTTCCTCTTTATTAGATTCTGAGACATTATTTTCATTGCTTATTTTATTTTCATTTTCATTTTTATTATTTGATTCATTAATTCTATCTTCAGTCTCTTTGCTAATTGGGACATTTGTATTTTCTAATATATTTTCCTTGTTTTCTTCAGCATCAGAAATAATTTGTTCAGTGACTATTCCTTTTCCTTCACCATAGGTAAGCATATCAAAATATGATTCTCTTATAATCGCTGCATATTCAGAATCATCATAAATAAGATTTGGATTAATAGTAAATACCCAACCTGTTAATTTTTTATAATTTGTTTTTACCCAACCATATTCATCAATACATGTATCATACTCCCATTCTAGCACTGTATTTACAGGAATATCATTATATAGCTTAATACTATTAAAACTAGCTTCACTATATAAATTTGTATTTTCATACCAAACTACACTTGTTTCACCATGTGATTTTCTGGCAATATCATTATAGTTTATATATCCATCATATCCATACACTGAAACATAGTACCATTCTTTATTGAATCTAATATAATCTTCAAAATAGACATTTGGTTGTATTTTTAAAAGAACTTTGCCGTTAATAGACATTGTGTCATATAAGTTTACCTCTGTAGGAGTAAAAATTGTTTCTGTCGAAGTATATCCAGCATTATAATTTACCATATGAATATAGCCTTCTAAACTTTTTATATAAAACCAGTTGCCGTCTGAATAATTTGTAAGTTGTTTAGCATCTAGTACCTCACCTTGCTTAACTATTCCTTTAGATTCATAAGCTAAGCTAGGATTTGGATATAGTTTAGCTCCATTAGGAGAAACTATCTTAATATTTGCTTGAATACCAGCGGAGTTTTTTGGGTTAAAAGGTTTTGCATCTGTTCTAAAATCGCTTTTATTTATTCTTTTTTCTTTTTTCCATTTATTTTCTGCAGTGTCTCCTGATGTTAATAAATAAAAAACTAATGAATCATCCTCGTTTTCTGATTCATAATAAATAGTTATTTTTTCTCCCCTAGCAAGCGTACCACCAACAATCTCTTCATCACCAGAAGCTATATAATAATTAGCTCCATTAGGATTTATAATTGTTGCTGGATAATTTACTTCTTTTGCTACTAATGAATCATTTGCTAAACAAACCGAAACAGAAATTGTAATAGCTACTATCAAAAGAAAAGCAAATATTTTTTTCATCTTTTGTACTCTCCTTGTTTTTATAAATCATTTTCTAAAATATGCTAAATATTCAATATTTCCATCTCCACCTTTAATAGGTGATAAAATTACTCCTATTTCCTTAAACCCAATATTTTTAAACTCCGTTGTAACTTTTTCTATTGCTTTATTTCTTTCATTCTCATCTTTTATTACACCTTTATACTTATCTGCAACTTCTTTTCCACATTCAAATTGTGGTTTAATTAAGCAAACAACTTCTTTTATATTATTTAAGCTTTTAATTTTATCTATAAGTTTTGTAACAGAAATAAATGATACATCAATGCAAGCAATAGTAGCATCTTCTATTATATCATTATTAATTTCTCTAAAATCTGTTTGCTCATGTAATTCAATCTTTTCATTTTTTCTTAGTTCTTTATCCAATTGGTCTTTTCCAACATCGATTGCATAAACTTTTTTGATATCATTTTTAAGTGCTACATCACAAAAGCCACCTGTGGATGAACCAATGTCTATCATGATTTTATTTGATAAATTAATATTCCAATTTTCTATAGCTTTAGCAAGCTTAAGTCCACCTCTAGAAACATATGGAAGTATTTCTCCTTTTATTTCAATAATAGAATCACTATTTACTTCAAGTCCACCTTTGGTTACTTTCTTTTTGTCACAATAAACAATCCCATCTTTAATAGCAAGCATCGCTTTACTTCTAGTTGAAAACAATCCTCTATTAACTAGTTCAACATCAATTCGTGGCATATTATTCCCTTTCAAAATTATTTAATTCTTGCTTTTAGTTCATTTAAAACTAAATTATATCCCTCTTCTTCATTTTCATATTTAATCTCTTTTAAGTCATATTCTTTATTTTTAGATATAATTAGTTCTTCAACAAAATATTCCAATAAATCTGGATTTTTTATAAGAATTGGTCCTATCACGTAAGTGCCAAAAAAATTATTTTTTCTAATTCCTTCCTTCGTATTTTCTTTATCCGCTCCAACTCCAAAAATAACATTTGAAAGAAAGTTATCATAATTTTCTATATAAGATTGTTTATTTATAAATCCAATTATTTCTCTATTAAATAAATTGCTTTTCAAAATTACATCGCCTGTAATTCTCTCTTTAGTGCCTATCACATCAAAATCAATTAGATTTAATAATTCTATATTATCTCCATCTGTCTCAATTAGTTTATTACCAAATAATTCAAAACTATTTCCTGTAAAAAGCATAAATTTATTCTTTTTAATTGCTTGTTCTAATGAGTCTTTGTATTTTTTTAGATAATCCAATGCAACTAGTTGATTCTTTTCTGTGCCAGAGCCACAATAGATAAAATCATATTGGTCAAAATCAATCTCATCCCCAATAGTTTTTTTATCGACTGTAACATTTACATTTTGATCTTCTAGTCTTGAAACTAATATATTTATATTTCCATATTCGCCATAAAGATTCATTAAATCATAAAAAAGATGTAATATCTTAATTTCCATTTTATAACCTACCCTTTTATTTAATACGACCTGTAAATTTATCTCTATCAGTAAAGCAAGTTACTACATAGATGTCGCCTTCTGCATTTTCCTTAACAAAATTCATCATGTCATCTAAATTCGAAAAACTATTTGTTTTTGATTCATCGCAACTTGAATACTTAAATCTTGCTTTTAAATCACTTACATATCTTCCCGCTAAAACAATTTTCTTTACACAATTTGAATTTAACTTTTCAAAATCAATATCCCATATCCAAGAGGTTTCTGACGTAAAATATTTTCTACTAATTTGATCTACTATAACAACAACTGTACATGGCTTATTTTCACCTACAATATAAGAAATTGATTGATTATATGCAATAGAGTTTTCATGCTTAGATGTAAGTAACATCCCCTCATGATTTCCTATTTTAAACTTTTGAATTCTATCATTTTTTAATATATAATCCGTTAAACTATCAATTATTTTTTCATCTTCTACTCCTACTAACTTGCTGACAGAAAAAGCTGCCAAAAAATTATATGCCATATAAATGCTTCTCATAGAAAGACTTAATTCATAGTTATCATTGATTTTTATCTTTCCTGAACTTAAATCTATACTTGTAACTGCATAATCAGGTTTTTGTCTTTTATGACCACATACTTTGCAATAGTAGCTTCCAATATGATTATAGTTATAGTATTCGTAAGATAATTTCGATTTGCAATTAGGGCAATAAATTCCATCATTATAAACACTATCATTTTCTTTAGTAGAAATGCTAGATTCATTCATACCAAAATATGTAACATCTTCTCTATCTTTTCCATAAAGTGAAGAAAGAGGATCATCAGTATTTAGTATTAAATGAATTCCTTTTAAATCAGCATCTTTAATAATCTCATAAATATGTTCTGGATGTCCATTACGAGTCATTTGGTCTCTATACAGGTTCGTAACAACTAAATACTTAGGCTTAAAATATTTGATAGTATGTCTTAAATATCTTTCATCACTTTCAATTACCAATGCATCTTTTTTTACTTCACCTTTTAAATTGCAATTATTTAAGATCATAGTTGTAACGCCTTCAGTTTGATTTGAACCTTCTAAATTGCATCCAACAGATAAACCAGCATTACTTAAAATATTATAAATTAACTCTGTTGTTGAAGTCTTACCATTACTACCCGTAACAACAATAACATCTTTTGGATACTTTATTTTAGACAAAATATTTGGACATAATTTTAAAGAAATCTGTCCTGGCAAACTACTCCCCTTTTTAACAATTTTGCCTATTTTATATAAAAATTTATTTAATAATATTACTATTGATTTATTCATTTTTTTCCTTCTTATACATATAAATTTCCACCTTTAATATTACTAAATATCAAGAATAAATTCAACCTAACTCATCATTAAGCACTATTAGTAAACTTTGTAATACTTACGTAATAATTATTTAATACAAAAAAGATTAGCATTTAGTTTACAAAAAAATATGAAATATATATAATTATAAGAGTAATAATATGTGGTATTATATTTTTATATAATATATTTACTAGAGATAAAGCATCTCAAAAAGAGGGGGTGAATCTAAATGGCAGAAGAAAAAGAAGTTAAAAAACCAGTTGTTGAGATTAGTATTGGTTTCATAGTTTGTATTTTAATTCTTATTATTTCTACACTACTAATTATTAGATTAAATGGTGATAAGAAAAAACTTGAAACAGACTATGCTCAATTACAATCTTCTTATGAAAGTTTAAATGAAAGACATGAAGTATTAAGACAAGCAGCTTTAAGTATTAAATCTAATCCAACTAAATATTCTATTGATGATTTAGTAAAAATGTTAGATGAAGCTCTTGGAGAAAACGTAGTAGAAACTCCTTCTGAAAGTGGAGATGTTGTTGCTCCATCAGGAGAAACTATTCAATAATTATTTAAGAATTAATTAAGATGCATTTTAAAATGCATCTTTTTTTGTGCAAAAAAGAAGACCAGGGAGACTCATCTCTCCCTGGTCAGAAAACGGAGTTAACTGTTGATTCTTGCCATCGCACGATCCCACACGAAGTGTGCGATGCGTTCCGAATGGTCCTGCCCCATATTCTCTATATCAAGACTATCATATAAATCTTGTCCCAATATAGCTTGAAGAGCAGCTTTTCGTCTAGTAATACCTGCTCGGAGATCTCTCAAAGTTTCAACACTCCAAGAGTCAGCATCCCGTATGGCTTCTTTAAAAGCCTCATAGTTTTCGCGTTTGACTCCGATAGCGAGCGAAACGCGGAAAGGGATTAAGAACTCTCGAGAAAGATCCCCAACCTTGTTTGCAAATTCTCGGCGAATCTTGAAGAAACCTTCCTCAAATATCACCTCGTCTTCGCCAGGCTCTTCACCTTCATAATGGCGAATCCTTATCAAATCATCTGAACCTTTAATTCGGTAAAGATGATCAAGATATCCTCCACCATATAAAGCCTGAGTGCCATAGTCTTCAACCACAACCTGGTCATCCATCTTTAGAATCTCAGAAAGTGGTTTACAAGTATTATGCTCTACATCCCGTAGGAGCATTTTGCGACGTTCCACGCGTTTTCCTCCTTCCGGCTACACAATCATAATAATGTAATAAATGTAGCCTGTTGTTATATTTATAGGTCAAACCTACGTAGATATTATACCATATTATGTCAACATTTTCAAGTAAAATGAGCCTTTTGGGCCTATATTATGGTTTTTTTTAACAAAAAACTACTAAAATCATAAAATATGATTATTCTTTAACTAATTTCTTAAATAGATCTCCTCTTTCTTCAAAATTCTTGAAGAATCCATAACTTGCAGCTGCTGGAGATAATAGGCATATTTTACCTTTTGATGTGACTTTTTTAGCCACATTTACTGCTTCTTCCATATTTTCTACAATATGAACTCTTTCTATTTTTAGCTCTTTGGCGATATCATGACCTGTTTTAGGCATACAAATAATATTATTAATATTACTATCATTTAAAAACTGTATAAGCTCTTTATAATCTACTCCTCTATCCATGCCACCTATTATTATTGAATCAACTTCTTTCAATGCTTTTACTGCTTCAATAGTTGCCATAGGAATAGTTGCAATACTATTATCATAATATGAAATATCATTAAAAGTTCCGACAAATTCTAATCTATGATCTAATGTTTTAAAGTCGCTTATACTTTTTATTGTTTTTTCCAAATCTAGTCCCAATATTTTAGATACGCCTAAAACAAACATTATATTATTTAAATTAAAATCACCAATTAAATTCCTTTTTTCATTTTTATTATAAATTGCTTCATTGTTAAAATAAACTATGTCATCTTTTAAATAAATATTACTGTTAGGATTTCCATTGATGCTAACTTTATAAGTGATTCCATTTGTTTTATCAACTAACATATTTAGCATTTTATTATCTATATTATATAAAAAATAATCATTTTCTTTTTGATATTTATAGATATTACATTTCGCTTTTGCATAGTCTTCATAAGAATTGTAATGATCTAAATGCTCTTCATAAACATTTAGTAAAATAGCAATATTAGGTGATTGTTCCATGAATTCTAATTGATGTGATGACATTTCCAAAACTAATATTACATTTTGCTCTATGCTATCTATATAATCAAATACTGGAATTCCAATATTTCCTAAAAGGATACTTTTTTTATCTTGATCTTTTAGTACTTTATATATTAAAGAACTAGTTGTACTTTTTCCCTTTGTACCAGTAATTCCGATAGTAGTATTTTCAAAAAATTCAAGCAATAATTCTAGTTGTGATTTTATTTTTGAATAATACTTTGATGTATCCATATGAGCAAAAGAAATACCTGGAGATTTCATAATAATGTCATAATTTTCCAAATTTTCTAAATACTTTTCTCCACTAATAAAAGTAACATTATTATCTTTCTTTAAAAATTCAAAATTATCTTGAAAGTTTTCTTTTTGATCAGCTATATATAGTTGTTGATCTGGAAGAAACTTTCTTATCAAATTATATGTAGATTGTCCTTCTCTACCAAAACCTAAAATTAGTATTTTTTTATTTCTAAAGTATTCTATTAGATTATTTATCACTTAAAAATACCTCTCTTCTTAATAATGCATCTTGTTCATTTGTTAAATTATTATCTTCATTGTATCTTAGTGTAATATCTTCATTTATATTTGCCAAATTATAATTTGACTTATAATAATTTAACAAATATGGTAATTGTATATTTTGCTTTTCTAGATTAGTTATTGTTAAGCTAAGAGCAAAATTTACCTCTTCAAAAGTTCCTACACAATCAAATGGTTTATTATCACCATAACCAGTTAATTCAATAAAAGTCTTTAATAAGTCTTCTCTTTCAAATAAGTCCATTCCAAATATGCTAATTAATTTTTCTTTATATAAATATGGGCTTAATATTGTGAAAGCAAATAAGCATTTGGCACAATTACAGCACCATTTCCACTCTTCACCTTTACTACCCACATTGCAGCTTTTAAATGTACTATGATATTTTTCAAGTCTAGAAAAAATCTTTGCAATTTGTAATTCATTTAATGGTCTTAAAAAACTAAAATATTTAACTGGTGCTTTTAAATATTTATCTGAATAATCTTCAAAATCACATTCAAATTCATAACTTTTTGAATATTGATGATTTATTTTTTCTCCAACTACATTCGATTCATTTGCACTATTTTCATTTGAAAGTGCAACATATTTTTTTGAAAGCATATATGCAACAAAATATGTTAAGAAAGCAAGCATTGCTGAAAAAGGTGTATGTCCATTTATAAATCCTTTTCCATTTAAATCAATTAAATTCTTATCTATACTTCTATATATTTCTATAATATTATCGTCTTTAAAACCAGCTATCTTTGCACATTGCAAAGTAGTATATTTAGGATTTACAATTAAGCAATAATCATTTGTTCTATCTACTTTTAATGTCTCTAGTGTAACAACCGAATCTTTGCCTCCTCCAATTGGAATTATATAACCATCAGAACTATCTTCTATTTGGTCATATTCTATGTTGTTCTTCTCATAATTACATTCTACAGCGACAAACTCATTCATATTTGGTTTTATATTATTTGTATAAAATAATTCTCCTAAACCATAAAAGTATAACTTTTTCCACCACTTAATCTGTTCATCATTTAAAAACCCACACTTGATAACAATTTTAGGTGAGCATACACATTTCCAATAGCTTATTAATTCTATAAGTCCTATATGAAATGCCATATTTTTAACATAGTTACTATCAATATTTTTGAATATTAAAGATTTCTTTAATATCTTTATTTTAGGATTAAATTTGGTTAATTCTGGTATTTCAAATTCGTAATCCAAATAAATTCCATCGTCATCTTCACTTATAGAATAGTTATTGTAATAAAACTCTTTATACCTTTCTCTAAATTCTATATATTTTAATGAATTATCCATAATATTTCCTTTCTACTTCATAATTAAGCAACATTACTATATTTATAGCATAAATTGGCTATTTTCTCAATAGAATATGGTCTATACTTATAGCATAAAAAAAGCAGGGAAATTACTTCCCTACTTATATACTTAATATTCATAACTATATGTTCTTTTTGAAAAATCATATAAATCAAAAGCAAATGATGTTCCCATAGGATCTCCCGGACCTCTTCGAACGTCTATTTTACTATCAGATATAAAATGATTAACTTCTCCATTTAATCTAGTGAGAATTTCAAACACTCGATTTTCTTTCTCATTATCAAAAACAAGTTCTTCTTGGCTCGGATAAAGCAAACAAGATGATGATTTTTTACTCAACTTTGCCATCTCCTTTAGAAGTTTTAATTTTCCTAACTAAAAGAATAATACCTATAGCCAACGATTCAAAAATAAAAATCAATATAAATATGGCTGTTCCTGCAACAGCTATAGTTAATACAGAAATTATAAAACAAATAATAACCACAATTAACGTTGGCATTGCTTTATCCTTTTTTATATATTTCGTGAGCTCATAATCTAAAGAGTATGTGGCTTTCACTTGGCATTGATCGTTTTCAATCTCATATATAATTTTATTATCATATATAGTTATTTTTCCTTTATGTTTCATGAATTCTTCAGGGTTATTTTCTACTTGCAAAAGCTTTTCATGCAAATCATCAAAATCATCTCGAGTTGCAGGAGTACGATCTGCTATATTAAAGAAAAAAACAAAAGAAAAAATTGCAAAAATAATCGATAATACAACAACAATTATTTTTTCAATAGAAAAACGCTTAGAAAATAGCCGTCCTAAAAACTCACTGTACATAAAGGCCCCTCCTTTTTTATAATAAAGGATATTTCTAATAAATTTACTAGCTAAGGTATGTTATCATATATTATAGTGAAAGTAAATTTAAAAACTGGAAACAACGCGAAATATCAAATAATTTATGTTATTAAAAATTTTTTGGGCAAAATTTTAGGCCCCAGACAAGCATCCTTGTCCAAGGCCTATTCGCAATTCTGAGGCGTTCCTCCTCATCACATCCCCAACTATGACCCTCGTAAGGATATAGCGGTATGAAACTGAAGGCGTTCAGTCTTTGCACTAGCAGGAGTGGAAGGAATCGAACCAACTCTTCTAGAGTTAGCAACTCTAGTGTGCCAACCATTGCACTTCACTCCTATACAACAACTACAGTTGTAGAATATCTTTAAATTACATAGCGATATGTTCCATTAGCAAAATCATAAATATCAAAAGCATAAGAAGCTCCTGTTTTATCACCAGGCCCTTTTTTACAATTAGCACAACCTGGCGTTATAAAACGGCCATATTCTTCATCTTTCTTTACAAGAGCGAAAAGGACTCTTTGCTCTTCTCTCTTTCTTACTTCAGCATCTGCATTAGCTTGAATGGAAATGGTATCTTTTTCTTTTGACATTTTATTACTCTCCTTATTAATTACTAAGGCAATGTGTATCAAATAAATTTACGAGCGAATTATACCATGTATCAACATAATCTTCAATATTGAAGCAAAAATTCCCATATTTAATATAAAAAAGAAGCAAATCATTATGATTTGCTTCTTTTTGGTGCCTACTCACGGAATCGAACCATGGACACAGGGATTTTCAGTCCCTTGCTCTACCAACTGAGCTAAGTAGGCGGATATATACAATAATGGCGACCGATGGTCGCCGCTATTATCAATATAATTGGCGACCCGAAAGGGGCTCGAACCCTCGACCTCTAGCGTGACAGGCTAGCGCTCTAACCAACTGAGCTATCGGGCCAAAAAAAATAAAAGTGGTGGGCACTATAGGGCTCGAACCTATGACCCCCTGCTTGTAAGGCAGATGCTCTCCCAGCTGAGCTAAGCGCCCACTTTTACTTTGTCGCTTGCGACTAGTTTAGTATACGATATACTTATTCCTTTGTCAACAAAAAAATTAAAAAAAATGAAAGGGCAAATTGCCCTTTCATAAACCCTTCTACTAGGTCATAAAAATCTTACCATCAATTACTTTACCATGGATTACATTGGCTCTATCGCCACTGTACTCATTCTTCAAAAATGACCCTGGTTGCGAAATAAAAACTTTCTTTTTAGCATAATACATCTGAACATTTATATGAATATGTCCAACTTGGAAGAACCTTACCGGATATTCTTTGTCATTATATCTAATTTTAAGACTCCCTTCTTCATCGAATTTTTTAATCTTTAAAGCAGCAAAAATCCGTCTTTTGTTGAAGTCTTGTCTTTCTACATGCATCATGCGTTTTACAACGCCACAAATAACAAAGTCCATCAGATATACATCAAAGAACTTGAAATTAATCCCTTCGCCTTTGAGCATCGCTTCAAGTCGCATCAAAGGATTAGGAAGTCCGATCTGTTCAAACGAGTATTCATGATTTCCATTTATTACATAAAAATTAAGTTGTGGATAGTCTCTAAATATATAATATGCAAGCATTATCTGCTCAAGATAGCTATATTCAGTAGTTTCATCAGTACATCCGTCAAAGACATCACCCGATATAAAAACATTCTTAATACCATTATCTACAGCATATTGTAATCTTTCTCTTAGTGCTCTACCATCAAATCTCTTGTTGCCAATATGTAAGTCAGAAATATCCATAAAGTTAAATTCTGTTTGCTCTTCACCAGAAATAAAATATACCGGTATCTTTTTTCTTTTAAGTTTGTATTTTACTACACCATCAAAAGACTTCTTTTCAATAGTAAAATTGTTTCTTTTAGCAAACTTCTTAAATACATCAAAAGAGACCCGAATTTCAGACTCTTCTAGCCAACAGTTAGTCATTACTTCGCATAGGTGTAGTAAATTTACCACTATTTCACCTCCATAGTTATTATTTAATCACCTATGAGAAAACCCTATGTCTAACCACGTTAATACTATTTCATAATGCCTTAAATGTCAACCAAATTAACAATAAATTAATAATCGTCATTTTTGGCAAAAAGCGTTGACAATCAAGGGTTAAAATGCTATCATATAGCTTGTCCATGTGACAAATGCGGGTGTGGCGGAACTGGCAGACGCGCTAGACTTAGGATCTAGTGTCATTGACGTGGGGGTTCAAGTCCTCTCACCCGCACCAAAAAAGCTGTGTTATTTTATAACACAGCTTTTTGATTTATAAAACCATTATTTAACGATTTATTCGATATCAATATCTCCGCTCATTGTAGTAATATTTACATTAGCAGTATAGCCATTTCTAGCTTTATGGTGATTTTCCACATCGCCGCTCATAGTTTTTGTAGAAAGATTAAGCTGCCCAATATTATTGAAACATGCTGTTACGTCTCCACTCATAGTAGATACTTTAGCTCTAACATCAGAAGTAGCATTTACTTCAAGGTCAACATCACCACTTTGAGTAGAAACTTCAATTTCATTAGAAGAAAAAGCAATTTCAACATCTCCAGACATAGTATCTGCTTTGATGACTTCTGCTAAAACACCATTTTCTACAGTTAAATCAGAAGATTTGCTTTCAAAAGAAATCTTCTTAAAAAGTTTCTTAGGTACAGTAATATCAAGCCTAATAAATCCTTGGTACCACCAAAAATCTCCATTAAATTCAAGAATAACCTTAAGTAAATTTTCTACAGTCTGTACATCAAAATTTATAACTCCACTTATTTCTGCTTCACCATGACACCACACTTCAATTTTATTTGAATCAGATGGAACAATACGAACGTCTGCAAAAACAGAATTGATTGATATTTTTTCGACATTACTACTGTCTATTTCCCTTTTGTCATCAATAGTTTGCTTTTTTCCAGCTGCCTCACCGCCCAAAATCCGGTTACCTATAATTTGAATATTGCTCCCAGAAAAAGATACCCCGTTAATTTGGATCATAAGTGTTCCTCCTTAAAAAAATAATTTGGAATTAAATTAATTAATACATAGCTAGCAAATTATACAATGATTTTATAAATAAGTAAATATTATTCTTTTTTATATAAAAAAAGACCTTGCAATTAACTTGCAAGGTCTATATTTTTTATTCAGCTGTGAATGGTAATAAAGCGATTTGTCTTGCTCTCTTAACAGCTAGAGTTGCTTCTCTTTGATGCTTAGCACAAAGACCTGTAACTCTTCTTGGTAAGATTTTACCTTTTTCACTAATGAATTTCTTTAATTTTTCTGCATCTTTGTAATCAATAACTAAGTTTTTATCTGCACAAAACATGCAAACTTTTTTCTTAATTTTTCTTACTCTTGGCATAGAATCATCATCATTATTATTTCTTCTATTATTGAATTTCTTTCCTTTTTTATCAGCCATTTTATACCCTCCATTCATTCTTGATTAGAATGGTAAATCGTCATCAGTAACAGGAGTAAAATCACTTGCACCTTCAGCACTATTAAATGGAGCGTCTACTCCATTAAATGAACTACCTGAACCACCTTCGCCATCTCTACGAGAATCAGCAAAATATGTTTCTTCTGCAATTACTTCTGTAACGTAAACTTTTTTACCATCTTTGTCATCATAGTTTCTAGTTTGAAGTCTACCAACTATTCCAACTTGTTGACCTTTTTTAAAATACTTACTACAAAATTCTCCTGTTTTGCTCCATGCAACTATATTGAAGAAGTCAGCATCAGGTTGTCCTTCTTGCTTGAATCTTCTATTAACTGCAATTGAAAAAGTACATACAAGAGTGTTGTTGTTTGTAGTGTATCTAACTTCTGGATCTCTAGTTAGTCTTCCCATTAAAATTACTTTGTTCATAAATCGTAAATCTCCTTTTTTTAAATTAGTCTTTCTTTACAATTATATGCTTAATAATTTCGTCTGTGATGTTATAAACTCTGTTTAATTCATCAATAAATTCTGGGTTGCTACTAAAGTTAATTAGAACATAGTATCCTTCACTATTTTTTTGAATTGGATAAGCTAATTTTCTTTTACCCCATACTTCTGTAGAATCAACTTTGCCTTCTTTACCGATCATTTCTGTGAATTTTTCAGTAACAGCTGCACACTCAGCTTCATCTAAGTTAGGATTGATGATAATTATTGTTTCGTAATTATTCATTTTTGCACCTCCTTTTGGACTATCGGCCCTATTACAAAAATAGAGCAAGTCGGCTTAACCGCGTATATAATATAGCATTTAGGCTCAAAAAAAGCAAGGAATTTATTAAAAAACCTCGCTTTTTTATATTATTTTACTCTACAAAGCTTAAACTTGCGTTTCCATGCTCATCTTTAAGCATCAAATATATGGTTTTTAGCCCATCTCCAGGAGATATTGTCCAGTCTATCTCTTCAGCAAATGGTATCCAATGAAGATCACTAGCACTTCTACTATTCTCATTGGTTAAAGCCATTTGAGTTATAGTACTTTCATCTGTTGCAGATATTTGAAGTGTTACATTATTATTTTTAGTTCCTGGATTACCATTCATTGTAATTAGAGCATTTTTCAATGTAATTATTCCAACTGGAGGCTCAATATCTGAAGAAGGAAGTGCATAACCACAAGCATCACAATTACCATCAGAATTTGTATCTTCATGTAGCACTGATTCACTTATATATACATTTGTGCAACCAGCATATTTACAGGCATATTTAGCAGCATGTCCTACTGCATTTTTTTCATAAGCTACTATTGATTCTAAATTAATTCCGTGTTCTTGATATTGGAAATTACAAGTAGTACATATTCCATCATTTGCATGAGTTCCGCCTGTATGATTTGACTCTTCATAATAAGAGCAATCATAACATGTACGTCCATGTTTTGTATTATCTACTCTCTCCCATGGTGAAAAATAATGGTCCTCTTCTTCACCAACATATACTTCATTACATCCTTCAAATTTACATTTATAATTAGCTATATGTTTTGTACTAGTAGTAGTATAACTACTTACTTCATATGAATTACCATGATCTTGATATTTCGCTCCACAAACTGAACAAATACCACCATTTGCATGAGTGCCACCAGTATGTGGTGCTTCATCCACTTTTGCTTCGCATTCATCATAAACTGTACAGCCATGCCAGTGACTATTTTCATCGCTAACCCAAGTAGAAGTATCCCATTCATGGTCATGTTCAGGAACCTCACCAGCTGCAATAGCTACAGCACTTGCAAAAACAACCAATATCATAATAAGTAAAATAATTCCTAACCTATTACTCACTTTTACACCTCCTAGACATTTAGCTATTTTGTAGCCTCAAGTCTTATATCTTCTACTTTTTTAGCATACTCTTTTGCATTATCTGAGATGATAAATAACACATAATCATCTCCACTTTTTATAACAACATTTTCAACTTTATCAAGTTTATTTTTTAATTCGTCATCTTGAACATTATTTCTTACTTCATTTGCTCTTACTGGCAGCCTATTTAATACTTTGTCTCTCTCTTCTTCTTTTGTACTATAAGATACAAATAATTCTGTATAAGCTTTATCGTCTTCTAAAATGTAACATCTCATATCAAAAATATTGCTATCTTTAATTTGATATAATTCTTTGATTTCTTTTTCATTAAGAGAACCAACTTGGTCTTTGAATAATCCATCAATTTTATCTAAAAACTCGACACCATCTAATCTCTTTTCTTTATTTTGAACACTACTAGTTGTTTCTTCGCCAGGTGTTTCTTTTTTATTATTTTTGTTTTCACATCCAGATAAGATTACTAAAGCTATTAATAAAACTACAATTGAAGCTTTTTTGAAATCAAAAACAACACGTGACAAATTTTGCCATGTGTTGCTTCTTTTTTTGAAATAATCCATGTTATCATTCATAATCATAAGCTCCTTATAACAGATTAGAATTAATCATAGATATTTTATATTAAATTAGACCATTTTTGAACAATTGTAACTAAATTGTAATATAGCAAATTGCTCTATTTTGCTTATTTTAAAGCTTTTTTCTAGTTAGTTCTAAAAGACCTAGTTTTGTAAAATCAAAAACTTCCATTTTTGCTCTATCCTTTCTAGCTTCTTTGCAAAATGTCTCTTTAACTTCCTCTTTATCATCCTCATTTTGCATATTTATAAAATCAATTATTATCATTCCGCCAATATTTTTTAATCTAATTTGTTTTGCCGCTTCAATAGCCGCTTCTTTATTTATTTTCAAAACAAAAGTTCTAAAATTATTATCTTTTGACTCGCTTGCATATTTTCCAGAATTAACATCTATTGTGGTCAACGCTTGTGTTTTTTCCGTAATTATATACCCACCCGATTTTAGCCATACTTTTTTATCTAGTATTCTTTCTTTTTCTGTTTCTAACCCAAACTCGCTTATAAAATCCATATTGTTGCTAAAAACTATTTCTGGAATAGTGCTATAAATATTCTTTTGATTTTCAGATTCTTTCAAAAATAAATCATACAATTTTTTATTATTTACATATATTTTATAAGTTTTGCTCTTGCAAAAATCTGTAAAAATTCTTCTAGAGATATCATTTGCATCATATAGTAATTCACAGCTTTCGCACGACTCATAATCGTTTTCTATTTTCTTTAATGTATCTATAAGAGACTCAATTTGTCTATAAATGATTTCATCAGGTACTCCTAACGAATCAGTTCTTAATACTATTCCATACCCCATATCATTATATTTTTTGTACTTTTCAAGTACGCTTGTATCATCAATTTGATCTTTATTTTTCTTTGAAATTGCAAAAACATTTTTATCTTGAAAAAGTACTACATTTCTGCCAGCAAGTGATAGGCTGTTTGTAAGTTTTGCACCCTTTGTACCATAAGCATCTTTTTTTATTTGAACTAAAATGTCATCTCCAACTCTATATTCATCGGTCATCTCTTTTAGTTGAAGATATCCTGTTTTTTCTGCTCCATAGTCTACAAATATCGTATTGGTATTCCAAAGAATATCTTTAATTCTTCCTTTGTAAACATTATCGATCTTAGGAAGTAAATCGATATCATATTCATAATACTCAACGATCTTTCCATTTTCCAATACAATTATAAATAAATTATTGTCCATAATTTGAATAATAATTTCTTCCATATAAACACACCTTTTTTAAAAATTTTGTGGAAATTAATTGTATTTATTCATTGCCTCCGCTATTCCATCTTTTAATAATTTGACTACTGCATCTGATGCATTTTCTATAGATTTATTTATATCATCCATTTCTTCTTTTTTAAAATTGCTTAATACATAATCTGCTAAATCCATCTCAAATTCTGGCTTTCCTGACCCTACTCTAACCCTAATAAAGTCTTTTGTACCAATTTTATTTGTTATATCTTTCATGCCATTATGCGTACCCGGATTACCATTTGGTTTAATTCTTATTTTCCCAACTTTTATATCTATATCATCATAAATAACAATCAAATCTTCAGGACTAACCTTATAATAATTTAGAAATTTTGATACGCAATTTCCGCTTAAATTCATATATGTTAATGGCTTTAATAAAATGACTTTTTCATCGCCTACTTTGCCATTTCCATATTGACCTTCCATTTTTTCTTTATTTATTTTTATTTTTAATTTTTCAGATAGCAAATCTGCAACTTTATAGCCTAAATTATGCCTTGTATTTTCGTATTCTTTTCCTGGATTTCCTAGTCCAACAATTATTTTCATATACTCAACTCCAACTTTTTTCTTAAGCCTAATTTTACCATATTTTATTATATAAATCTTCCAAATTATTATTTTTTTCCTTTAAAATCAAATAAAAAAGGAGACATATAGTCTCCTTATAGTTTTATAATGATTTTGGGATTTTTATTTATGCATTTTTTTCTCCTAAATCTTCACTAAATCTTAATAAATATCCATCTGGATCTTTTACTAAAAATTCTTTGCATCCCATAAGCTTATCTTCTTTTCTATACCAATGCTCCTCTATTGGTACAAAAATAGGATAATTATCATCAGTTAATCTATTATAAATATCTTCAATATTTTCCATATCATATTCAAAGTTAATTCCTCTACCAAATGGATATTCAAGCTTACCTGTTTCCCACTTGTTTTCATCTGCTAATTCTTGAAGCATTATTTGCACTTTCTCTAGCTGTAAAAAAGCAAATTTATCCTCTTTTCTTTCATAAACTAGCTCAAAACCTATTAAATCCAAGTAAAAATGCAACGAATCTTGCAAATTAGTCACATCAAACTCTGGTATCATTTGATTCCATTCCATAAAAATTCTCCTTTTTGTAGCAAAACTATTAACATAAATTTGTTATTTCTATTGAAATTTTGCTTAATTTATAGGATAATATAGGTGATTTTGAATGTCAAGAATCCCCTTATTCCGTAAGGGTTATTATACAAATAATGCGGAGGTTATCTATGTTTCAAAAAATCATCGATAAGTTGCTAGACCCAATTGAATTCATACTGTTAAAACCACTAAAAATAAATACAAATGAGTTTTTTGCATATGTGCTTGGTGCTATAGGATTAGCCCTAGGCGTAGACAGGTTGGTACAATATTTTAGAGTATTTTTTACCGGAGAATTTACATCATATTGGTCACCAATTGGCTACTTATTTGCTATGCTTTGTCCATTTTGTGCATATGTTGTTCTTTGTGCATCTCCTAAAAGAAAAACTTTAAGAGATCCAATGCACTACTTTGTATTTTTCTCACTTATACTTTATGCAATAGTTATTGGAATGATGGCTCAATGGACAAACGAAGTTGTTTGGTATGTTCTTATGAGAAGCAGTAATTTTAAATTCATTTGCGGAAATATGCCAGAAATTGTTGCTCCTGCTGTTGGAGCTATATCTATTCTTCCACCATTTTTCACATTCAAAACTATGTGGAAATACTACATAGGAAATGTTGTAGATGGTGATAAAGATTGGATTGAATCTTTCGAAGATTTTAAAGGATTCAAATTAGAAGCTGCATATACAAAAGTAGAATTACCAAGAGCATATTTTTGTGATGCTCCAATATGCTTAGACGAAAAAACTGGTAAAATGGCTATGATTCCTGAAAAAACTCGTTTTGAAGCAACAGTAGTAGAAGGTGCTACTGGTACTGGTAAAACTGCTACAGTAGTTGAACCAATGTGTGCAAATGATATTGAACGTAAATTCTTCTTTAGAGAAATTAGTAAAAAAATGGCTCATCATGCTTTAACTACAGGTATGGCAGAGCTAAATGTTCCATATAATAACGATTATTTAAATCATAACTTTACTTTGAATTTTCTTACACCTCGTAATGGTAGAGAAAATGAATTCAAAAACTATGTTAAAGATATGATTAAATACGAGGATCCTGAAACTAAAGAATTGTTCTTTAGAAATATAGGTTTTACTTTAGTAGCTCCAGATAACGCTTGTATTGAGCGTATCCAAAAGGTTGCAAAAGCATATAACATGCATGTTAATATTATTGATCCAACTGATCCTAATTCATTTGGTATCAACCCATTTACAGGTAAAGACCCAGCTAAAATTGCTGCTATCATTTCTACAGTACTAAAAGCTATGAACGAAGCTGATGGTGGTAAAGATGATACTTTCTTCCAAAGCGTTGCTCAACAAGCTTTTGAAAACTTAGCTATTTTGTTAAAACTTATTTATCCTAGAATGCATAATGGCGAGACCCCTACTCTAGAAGATATGCTTGCCATTTTGAATAATTTTGATATAGCAGAAGAAATGTGCGAAGTTCTTAAGAAAGATACAAAACTTGCTGAAGAGTATTCTTCATTAATTGGTTATTTTGAAAAGAACTTCTATAAACCACCAGTTAATATTCATGGTTATGAAATTGCTACCACTTATGGTGCTGGTCGTAAAAAGACAGAAGAAGTTGTTTATGGTGCTATCACACAGCTAGATAACTTCCTAAGAAACCCTGGTGTTAAGAGAGTTTTATGTAGTAGAAATCACAACGTAGATTTCGACCAAGCTCTTCAAAATGGTGAAATAATTACTGTATGTACCCGTCAAGGTGCATTAGGTGAAATCCACCAAAGAGCATTTGGTATGTTCTTTATACTATCTTTTAAAGATGCTGTATTAAGACGTCCAGGCGTTGAAGATTCTCGTACTCCACACTTTGTATATATTGATGAGTTCCCAATGTATGTTAATAAAGATGTTGAAGCATTCTTTACACTATTTAGAAAATATCGTTGTGGAACACTAATTACAATCCAGAACTTATCTCAATTATCTAGAGTTAAAGCATTAGACTTTAGAGATATAGTTTTAACCAACACTAAATCTCAAGTAGTATTTGGTGATTTAACTGCTGATGAAAGTGAATTCTGGGCAAAAGAATTAGGTAATAAAAAACAATGGAACTATCGTCCTACTAAGGTTCTTGATGATACTACTCAAGAAGGTGAAAAAGCTCAAACAGAAGCTTATATGGGATCTAAACAAGAATATGTTCCAAACTATAAAGCTGGTAAAATCTTTAATCTTAAGTTTAAACAATGCGTATATAGAACTAAAGATAAAAAAGGCGGCCGTGTAGTTGGATTAGGTGCTACTGACTTTATTAAATCAGACTACTATAAAGAACACAAAATGTCAGAATATGATTTTGAAGCATTTGGTCATACAAATAATTCTAATGCAAATGCAAATACTTCAGAGAACTTATTGTTTGGAGATATGCCACAATCAAACGTTTCATCTGGTAAAGATTATAACAGTGGATTAAATTCAAATTCATCTTCTGGAATTGATGAATTCGGAACTTCTAAAGTAGATAATAGCAAGATTGAAGACATTTATATTGACCTAGATGGTGATGGAATCAATGATTTATCTTATGCTGACCCAATTGTTGCAGGCAAAGATGATAATCAAGGAAAAAAGACTAAAACTAAAAAGAATGGTGATTCAGATGATGCTCAATTAAATATTTTAGATGCAACATCTGATAGCGATGATTCTGCAATCATTAAATTCTAATAAAAAAGACTCGGATAAAAATCCGAGTCTTATTTTTTATTTCTCTAATAATGGAGTTTGAATAACTTCTTTTTGATATCTACCAGTTTCTTGATTTAATCTAAAAGCAATCAAACTTGTTTGTAAATCATCTTCTAGTTGTCTTAAATCAGTAGTATAGAATACCTCTATTCCCTCTAAATCAGCTTGAACTCTCATATAGTTTTTAAAGATCTCAACTAGATGATTTTCATCTTCACCGATAATTATTAGTTGAGGCTTTTTATCAAATCCACAATCCTTTGCTTGGAAGTTTTTATAGAAGTTTTCATATAATTTAATCTTCTCCATAAACTTCTCTTCCCAACCAGGATTACGTCTTACCACTTCAAAAATAATATCTACTTTAATATCATTTTTAACTAAAATAACTTGTCCACCTGATGCACTAAATTTTGTATTTTGACGTTTAGCAAATAAATTAGCATTTACAACATAGCCTCTAAAAGCACCTACTTTTTGCATATATGCAATTATTGCTTGGTTGCCAGCTAAACGTTTTTTAATCATATATACTGGCTTTGTATTATCTGTTATTTGCCATTCTGTTTTAATGCCTCTTGACTGAAGTAAATATTTACCATTTTTATCTAAACAGTATATTCTATATATTCCTTTTCCTTCAGAGCTTTCAAAATAATACCTTGTAATTACTTTTGTTTTAATTAAATCTTCTAATTTTTTGTTTAATTTATCTTGAGATTTAAGTTCTTCTCCTTTAATTCTCAATAATTGATAAATCTGTCTTGATGTAATAAACCCAAAATCGTTAATAATCTCTAAAATTTGAAAATGAAGTTCATTAATAACTCCCATATCAATCTTATTAACAACTCTGTCGATTGATGCATAACCATCTTTTCCATCAAACACCTTAATTTCGTTTTCCCTCATCGCAAATGGCGATTTAGGAGCTTTGATAGCACTATCTTCTACCATCTTAAATTTCCTCCTCTTTTACCTAATTAATTAGCTTAATTAGGGCTTATTATAATTATAAATAAGTTTTATTTAATTCATCCTTAATGGACAAATCAGGCAATATTATTAAATTAATTGCCATGTACATTATATCAGTTTTTCTTATCTATATTCAAGCATGTAACATAAAGTTAACAAAATATCTTACATTGGTGGTTGAAAGCTAATCCTCAAAATATTATACTTTAAGTATATAGGAGATGAACGTATGTTTAATAGTAAATATTTATTTTTCATAGTTGGTATTATTCTTATGATTACTTCTCTTAATTCTATAATTCAAGAGTTTGGATATTTAGAAACAGAAGGAATATTGTTATCGGTTAATAAAAGTAAAGATACCTTACCTAGTTTTGTTTTTAAATATACTGTGGATACGAATGATTTTTATCTTACACATTATGGGAATGAAGAACTTGTAAATTCTTATGATAATTACACTGTTTTATATGATAGTAATAATCCCTCAACTGCAAAGATGAAATTCGATCATACGAATGAAATGTTTCTTATATTAGGATTAATTATTACTCTTATGCCCATTTTAATGAATATATTTCCGTTTAAGAAGAATAATGAACATCTCCCAAAAAATATGTCTTATTCATTAATCTTAAAACTAGGATTAAGATGTACATTACCAATTATTGCCATTATAGTTCCTATATTAGCTTTAGTATTTATTGTTGGTTATGACTTAAAATATACTCTAATATTTGAAGAAATGGTCTTACTTCTTATAATATTTGTAATCTTTATAATAGGATATATTTTAATAGATAAATCTATTAAAAAAACTCTCTCTACTATTAAGCAAGACCAAAATTAAGATAATAACAATTAAAGTCAAAAAAAACACACTTTAAAGTGTGTTTTTTTATAATTAAATTAAACTAATTGAAGTATAACTTCTTCTGCAGCGTCGCCTCTTCTTTTACCTAATTTAATGATTCTTGTATATCCACCATTGTTTTTAGCATATTTAGGTGCAAGTTCATTAAACATTTTTGCAGGTAAATCAATATTGTTTCCTTTTGCATCTTTAACTTTATTTAAGTTTCTCATAAGAGTGCGTCTTGCAGCAAGTCTTGATGGTTTATCTTTTTGAACAGTTTCTTTAACTTCTACTCTAACAACTTTTGAGTATTTGTTACCGTTTTTGCTTGTTACTGTTTCTGTAACTTTGTTGCCATTTTCATCAACTTTAGCTTTGCTCTTAGTAACTTCAACTTTTTCGAAGTTATCTTTTTCTTTGCAAGCTAGAGCCATAAGACTGTCTACCAAGCTTTTAACTTCTTTAGCTTTTTGTTCTGTAGTAGTAATCTGACCATGTAAAATAACTTCTGTTACTTGGTTTTTAAGTAATGCTTTTCTATGATCAGCTGTTCTACCTAACTTTCTATTTGCCACTTTATTTCACCTTCCTATATTCTATTCTTCAGTTGGCAAAAAGTCTAAACCTAAAGAATGAAGTTTGTTTGTAACTTCTTCAAGAGACTTTCTACCTAAGTTTCTAACCTTCATCATATCGTCTTCTGTCTTATTTGTTAAGTCTTCAACGTTTGCGATTCCGGCTCTCTTTAAGCAATTGTAAGATCTAACTGAAAGATCTAATTCTTCAATTGTCATTTCTAGAACTTTCTCTTTCTTAGACTCTTCTTTTTCAATCATAATTTCTGTATTCTTTGTAGCTTCAGATAAATCAATGAATAAAGCTAAATGTTCATTCATTACTTTAGCAGCTAGGCTAAGTGCTTCGTGTGGAAGTAAGCTTCCATCTGTCCATAGTTCTATAGTCAATTTATCATAATCTGTAACTTGACCCACTCTGGTATTTTCTACAAAGAAGTTAACTTTCTTTACAGGAGTATAAATTGAATCAATAGCAATTACACCCAAAGGTTGATTGTCTTTTTTATTTTTGTTTGAAGGATTGTATCCTCTACCACGATTAGCTGTAAGCTCCATATGAAGCTTTCCACCTTCTGTGATTGTGCAAATATGTTGTTCTGGATTTAATACTTCTACAGTACCATCTGTAACTATATCTGCTGCTGTAACTTCTCCTTCTTTATCTACATCTATCCTTAGGGCTTTTTCCTCGTTGTCAGTAATCTTTAGTCTAACACTCTTTAAATTCAAAATGATCTCAACAACATCTTCTATAATACCAGGTATTGTCGTAAATTCATGTTGAACGCCATCCACTTTAATACTTGTAATTGCAGCTCCAGGCAATGATGAAAGCAAAATTCTACGAAGTGAATTACCAATTGTAACACCATATCCTCTTTCAAGAGGCTCACATACAAATTTTGCATACATGTTATCATTGTCTAACTTCAAACATTCGATTTTTGGCTTTTCGAATTCAATCATTCTTTACCCTCCTAAATATATTATTTTTATTACCGAAGGATTATTAAAATAATCCCTAAAATAAACTTTATTAGATTATTATTTAGAGTATAACTCAACAATCAAATGCTCTTCTACTGGTAAGTCGATTTGTTCTCTTTCAGGAACAGCAACTACTTTTCCAGATCTTGCTTCTCTATTTACTTCAAGCCATGTAGGGATTGCTCTCTTAGAGTTTTCTTCAACAATTTGCTTAAAGATTTCTTTATTTGCACTTGCTTCTTTAACTTTAATCTCTTCTCCAACTTTTGTTAGGTAAGAAGGAATGTTAACTTTCTTTCCATTTACTAGGAAATGTCCTTGGCTAACTAGAGCTCTTGCTTGAGCACGAGAACTAGCTAAACCTAATCTATAAACTACATTATCAAGTCTGCTTTCAAGAATTTGAAGTAGAATTGTACCTGTAATTCCTTTTCTTCTAGAAGCTTCTTCAAAATAGCCTCTAAATTGTTTTTCTTGTACACCATATACAAATTTTGTTTTTTGTTTTTCTTTAAGTTGTAGGCCATATTCACTAACTTTTCTGTGGCTAGCTTTTGGATTCTTGTTGCTCTTTTTGTCATAGCCAAGGAATGTAGGATCAATGCCTAAACTTCTACATCTTTTTAAAACAGGGCCTTTGCTTTTAGCCATTTATTTTACACCTCTTTTATTCTAATTTTTTAAGAAACTATACTCTTCTTCTCTTTGGAGGTCTGCATCCATTGTGAGGAATTGGAGTAACATCTTTAATCATACTGATCTCTAGCCCTGCTGTTTGAAGAGCACGGATAGCTGCTTCTCTACCAGAACCTGGACCTTTAACATATACTTCAACTGATTTTAAACCATGTTCCATAGCTGCTTTTGCTGCAGTTTCAGCTGCCATTTGTGATGCAAATGGTGTGCTCTTTCTAGAACCTTTAAAACCAAGTCCGCCTGAACTAGCCCAAGAAATAGCATTTCCTTGAACGTCAGTAATTGTAACTATTGTATTATTGAAACTAGAATGAATATGAGCTTGACCTTTGTCAATGTTCTTACGTTCTCTTCTTCTAGTTGTAGTCTTTTTAGCTTGAACTTTAGCCACGTCTATTTACCTCCCTTTATTTCTTCTTTCCTGCTACTAGCTTACGAGGTCCTTTTCTAGTTCTTGCATTTGTTTTAGTTCTTTGTCCTCTAACTGGTAGGTTTTTCTTGTGTCTAACACCTCTGTAGCAATTTATTTCCATTAATCTCTTAATGTTAAGAGCTTGCTCTCTTCTTAGGTCGCCCTCAACTTTGTACTCTTTATCAATAACTTCTCTTATTTTGATAACTTCTTCTTCTGTTAAATCTTTAACTCTAGTATCAGGATTAACTCCTGTTTTAGCTAAGATTTCGTTTGATTTTGTTCTACCAATACCAAAAATATAAGTTAAACCAATTTCAACTCTTTTTTCTCTTGGTAGATCAACGCCTGCTATACGAGCCATCTAAAAAATACACCTCCATAAATTAACCTTGTCTTTGTTTGTGTTTAGGGTTTTCGCAAATAACTCTAACAACACCTTTTCTTTTGATAACCTTGCATTTATCGCAAATTGGCTTTGCTGATGGTCTTACTTTCATTTTATTTCCCTCCTTGTAGGAATTAAAAAACAGTTTGCTAAAAAATAGCTAAGATTGATCGGCTAAACGATTCACTATATTTAGACAAACGTCTGCAGTATTTTTTTGTATGTGAAATGTCATACAAAAATTTTGAAAATCATCTATACTTATTCAAAATGCAAATATACATATGACTAAATATAAACTCATTTCGATATCAAAATTAAATGTGGGTTAAACATTAAACTTTGATATTAATATATATTTTCGCTCGTAAAGAGCGTGCCGCGCTTATTTACCTCTCCATGTAATACGGCCTCTATTTAGGTCGTATGGAGACATCTCAAGCTTTACCTTATCTCCTGGTAGGATTCTAATATAATTCATTCTTAATTTTCCAGATATATGTGCATGTAGCTTATGACCATTTTCAAGCTCAACAATAAACTCTGCATTTGGCAAAGCTTCAGCTACAACTCCTTCAACTTCAATTACATCTTCTTTAGACATATCTTCCTCCTACGAATTTTCAAACTTACTAAGTGCTTTTTTGATAGTTTGATTTGTTATTTTGTTATTGTTAATTATTCTCTGTTTTAAAGAATCATCACAAGTACCAATTATCTCAATATGTTTAATTTTTTTATATTTTGGATTTTCAACTTTATGAATATTTCCATCCACAATATAAACGTAATTATCCATTAATTTTGTAACAATGAAATGATATCCTTTATCTCTTCCTGCCGTAGAAACAACTACGGTTCCGAACATCTAACATCTTAACAAAAACCTACCTTTTAAACTTTGTAAAAAAATATTGCTAAAATTACCTAAAAATAAGGCAATCTCTAACTGGTAGATTATACAAAAAAAGTATGCAAAAATCAACCTTTTTTGCATACTTTTTTAACTTTTTTTACTTTTGAAATGGCCAGTAATAAACTGGATTATCCCAGTATGGATAAAGCTTATACATTTGTTCGTTTAATATGTTCATTTGTCGTGAATAATCATAGTCACTAGAAGCCTTAAAAGGCTCTGAAATATATACAAATCGGCCCATATCGTCCTTTACACCAAGTCTAATCACGTTATCAACGTACTTAAAAACATGTTTTGCCTCATACTCTTTACTTACTTTATAGAAGCATAAAAGCCTAATTTCGCTCACATAGTGTACTGCTCGAACACGGCCTAACCTATCCAAAAAGCATGTAGAACCATTTTCGGTAACACATGTGCTCCAATTGTCCGGAACTAGTAAAGTAACCTCGTTATCAGTCTTTTCAAGTATTGAAAGGCCTATTTTCTTAAAAGATTCTTCCGATGGTTTAAGCGTTTTACAATGAAGCGTAATTTCCATCTTAAGTTTCTCTCCTTTTTCAAAAATTTAAAAAAGTAGTCTTAAAATCATCAACTGCAGGTGAATAATACAACAAAAAAGCCTAAAAATCAACATTTTTAGGCTTTTTTAACTATCTTTTTTTATACTTAAATAAATATGAAGGTCTATGGCCTCCACCACCTTGAATTTCTTCTGTTTTTTGCACTTTATTGGCTATAATTCGTCTAAAAGCAGGCATCAAGAGGCTTTTTCCAAGAATAATCTCATAAACTTTTTGAAGTTCGCCCAAAGTAAATAAATCTGGCATCATATTAAAGACTATATCGGTATATTCTACCTTATTTTTTAGACGTTCAAGACCTGTTAAGATTACTTCTGCATGATCAAATGCAATACTTTTATTTTCTATAATCTCGTATCTATGCCTACCTGAAGTACTATCAATTAACACTTTTTTAGCTTTTATTATTAATTCTTCATCAATACTAGATAGAATCAAAGTGACTTCATTATTTTTTTCTTTATATTCAATATTAAACCAGCATGCATTTGGAGAAAGTGTATCTTTTAGGTTATTTTTGTCTATCAAAGCCATATATGCTGTAGATACTATTCTCATTCGAGGATCTCTATGTACTCCACCAAATGTATATAATTGCTCCATATAAATATCTTTAAGATTTGTCTCTTCTTCTAGAATTCTTTTGGGACAATCTTCTAGTTCCTCATCTAATTTCAAAAAACCTCCAGGAACACACCATTTGTCCTTAAAAGGATAATTTTCTCTTTTTACTAAAAGTATACTCATTACTTTTTCGTTTGTTTTTCTATAATTTACTTGAGAAACATCCGAAACACTAAAAAGTAAAATATCTGTAGTCATAGAAAGTCTTTTGTACTCATCTGGATTATATGCTTTTAAAAATTCTTCTTCGGATTTGTATTCCATTTGATCACCTTTCTAGCGAAATAAATCGCTTATAAAATTATTATTTCCAATACTCTTTAAGATTTATCTTTTTTAAATAATTAATTGTATCAACATATAAATAATCTTTTAACTTTTCAGTATATCCATGTTTTATGATTTCTTCTCTTATAGTAGTTGAAGAAACTACTCTTGGATTAATTTTTGCTAATTTGATATGGTCCCTATACTCGTCAAACTTCTTAATTTCTTTATCAAAATCGTTACTGTCTCTGGCAATTACCAAAAGCTTATAGTTTTCTAATATTTCTTTATAACTTTGCCAGCTAGCAAAATCTGCCAAATTATCTGTACCACAAATAAAATAAATATCTGCTTTAGGATATATACTCTTAAAATAATTCAAAGTATTAATAGTATATAGTCTTCCTTCTATTTCAAAAGGTGATACCTCAACTTTTTTATCATCTTTAAATATTTGCTTTACCATGTTGTACCTATCTTCACCTTTTAGCAAATATGATTTGTTATATTTATCCGCTGTTGGTACAACAATCGCTTTATCAATATATCCTTTTTTAATTAGTTGACTTACTATGTTTTTATGCATCTTATGAGGAGGATTAAAAGAACCTCCAAAAATTCCAATCTTCATTTGTAATCTACCTCGTGTTTTTATTAGTTCTAAGTTATTCTTGCCAAACAGAAATATCCATATCAGAAGGCATTACGAAATCACCACGTGGTGATAAACCAATTGTGCCTACTTTTGGTCCATCAGGGCAACAGTTCCTTTTAAATTGTTGTTTAATAAACCTTGTTAAAAATACATTTAACCATTTTCCTATCTCTTCTTTTTCATACATACCTTCAAACGCTTTTGATGCAACTTCTAAAATATGCTTTGGAGTTGAGTGATATTTTATAAAGTGATACAAAAAGTAATCATGAAGTTCATAAGGCCCAATTTCACTTTCTGTTTTTTGAGCTATATTTCCTTCTTTATCTGGAGGCAATAATTCTGGGCTAACAGGTGTATTAATAATATCAAATAATACCTCATTATTTGTTCTTTCTGCTTCGTATCTAATTATCTCTTTAATAAGAGTTTTTGGAATATTGCAATTAACACTATACATGCTCATATGATCTCCATTATAAGTGCACCAACCTAGAGCTAATTCAGATAAATCACCTGTACCAACCACAAAAGCTTTTTCCATATTAGCAACATCCATAAGAATTTGTGTTCTTTCTCTTGCTTGAGCATTTTCAAAAGTAACACTCCTATCTTCTTCTGATAAGCCAATATCTTTATAATGTTGTATACATGCATCTTTAATGCTAATTTCTCTTAAAGTAGTATTATATGCTTTAGCAAGCTTAATAGCATTTTCATATGTTCTTCCTGTAGTACCAAAGCCTGGCATTGTTATAGAAATAATATTTTTTGAATCTAAGCCTAACTTTTTAAATGCTTCATTTATAACTATAAGTGCAAGTGTTGAATCAGATCCTCCACTTAATCCAAATGCAACCTTACCATTTCCAATATGCTTAATCCTTCTAGCTAATGCTGCTGCTTGCATCTCTATTACTTCTTTACATCTTTCATTTATATCTTCCTTAGTATCTGGAATAAAAGGATATTTATCTAATTCTTTCTTTGCTTTTTTATCTATTTTTTCTTCAGCAGCTATTACATAATCATTTATTTCATCATTTAGTCTAATGTCTGCATGAATCAATGTGCTTTCAAAAGAAAACTTTTCTCCTTCTCTCATAATAGTTCCATCATCTATTATTAACGAATATCCCGAATAAACAAAATCAGTAGTTGATTCATTTATTCCTGGCATAATATATACGTACCCAATTCCATTTTCTTTAGAAAGTTTCAATGCTTCTTTTTTAATTTTTGAAGTTCTTGAAACGACATCATTCATTGATGTCATATTAAAGCTTACAAAAACAGTTTTATTATCTGGATTTAGATATGATATTTCTTTTACACTTAATTCAACATCATAATAAGCACCTTTATGATTTGATACTTCAAAAACATTTCTATCAAAGATATACTCTTTTCCAAGAATATTTACTGGTATATCATAAAGATTTGTACCTGGTTCAAACCATTTATATTCGCTAGGATAAAGATTTCTTTTTGGAACAAAACCTAGTATTTTTCCTGAATTGATTATTAATGCACAATTATATAGCTTACTATTAATCCTAAGAGGAGTTCCAAGTAGTATAGTAATATCTAAATCGCTTGTTTTTTCACAAACTAATTTAATTGCTTCTTCTGTTTTTTCGATTAGCAATTCTTGAAAAAATAGATCACCACAAGTGGCACCTGTAATACTTAATTCTGGAGTTGCCAAAACCTCTACTCCATAATCATATGCATCTCTTATTTTTTCAATTATTTTTTCAGCATTAAATATTGGATTGCCTAATTTTATTTCTGGAACCAAAGCTCCAACTTTTAAAAATCCATCTTTCATATTTTTGCTCCTTATACGGATATTATACTATAATTCCAACTTCATGTCGCCATCTTTAATCCAATTAATTTTTCTTAATAACTTACTTATAGCCCACGCTATAATTGCTGGTAAAACTATACAAATAAGAGTAAGTCCTAACCAATCAAATAAAGTAATAGTTTCTTTAGCACCATTAGCAATATCATTAACCCAGCCACTATATACTCCAATTGGTCCTACCATTCCACAAGTACCCATTCCAGAAGAAATTGCAGGTCCATTCATTTGAAGTTTAAATATGCAAGTTGCAATAGGCCCTGTGATTGCTGAAGCAATAATTGCTGGAATCCAAATCTTAAAATTTTTAATTATATTGCTCATTTGAAGCATAGAAGTACCAATACCTTGGCTTACTACACCAGCAAATTTGTTTTCTTTAAAACTTGCTACTGCAAAACCAACCATTTGTGCACAACATCCTGCAACTGCCGCTCCGCCAGCAAGACCTGTTAAAGATAAAGCTGCACAAATTGCTGCACTACTAATTGGAAGTGTAAGTGCAATTCCAACTAATACTGAAATAATTACTCCCATTAAAAATGGTTGTAATTCAGTAGCCCACATGATTGCATTTCCAATTGCAGATGCAGCAGCACCTATTGCTGGTGCAATTAAAGTAGCTAATGCAACACCAAATATAATTGTAACGGCAGGTGTTACTATAATATCTATCTTAGTTTCTTTAGAAACAAGTTTTCCAATTTCGGCTGCTAGTATTGCAATAACAAATACTGCTAAAGGACCTCCTGCGCCTCCCAAAGAGTTAGCTGCAGCACCTACAGCAGCCAACGAGAATAACACAAGTTGTGGTGCTTTAAGCGCATAACCAATTGATATAGCCATCGCTACACCAGCTGCACCCATTGCATAAGTTCCTACTGTTTTTAATATTTCAATATTTAATTGTGTACCAATTGTATTAATAATTGTTCCTATAAGAAGTGATGCAAATAAACCTTGTGCCATAGCTGACATTGCATCTATTCCATATCTTTTTAAGGAAAACTTCACATCCTTCTTTTCAGCAAAATCTTTTAACTTTTTAAAAAAGTTTTTCATATGCATCACTCTCCTTTTAAATATATTAAAAACTACTATAATATTTTTGTTTTTGCATCTCTAATCATATGCTTTTTCATATTTAACAATTTTTCACTTAAATCTACATAGTATTTGTGAGGTTTTTCAGTTCTCTTTATTTCTGGATAAAGTGTTTTCATTTGCTCTTTACAATACTCTTTCTTTGCAAATATATCTTTATCGTTATAAATTAGATTTCCATTTTCGAATATTTTTTCTTGAAGATTTCTAACTGTATAATTTGTAATCTTTTGGAAATTCATTTCATCTTCTGGATCAATTAAAATGTATCCATCTTCTGGAATCACTTCATCATATAATGCTACTAAATCACCTAATGCGTAGCCAGTTTCATTATCATAAAATCTATATAATTTTTTATAGCCAGGATTAATAGTTTTTGCAGTATCACTACTTACTTTTATTTTTGGAATTATTTCACCATCTTTTTCAATTGCAACATTTTTATAAACACAACCTACACGACCATTATCAGGTGCAACGATATTATCTCCTAAACCTATAGAATCAATTACTGCTCCTTGTCTCATAAGTGAAGCTATAGTTTCTGCATTTAATCCATTAGATAAACAAATTTGTACATTTGGAAGTCCTGCTTCAATAAACATTCTCTTAGCTTCTTTAGATAAGTATGCTAAGTCTCCAGAATCAATTCTTACACCTTTTAGTTCAAAACCATTTGGAATCAAATACTCTTTTGCAACTTTTATTGCATTTGGAACACCGCTTCTTAATGTGTCATATGTATCAATTAATAATACGCAATTATTTGGATATGTTTTTGCAAAGTTTAAAAATGCATCATATTCACTATCTGCTTCAGTTACTAAACTATGTGCCATAGTACCTAATACAGGCATACCATATGTCTCGCCTGCTAAAACGTTTGATGAACCAGCAGCTCCACCAATAATAGCACATTTACTTGCTTCTACTGCTGCATCTGGACCATAAGCACGTCTTGCTCCAAATTCCATTAAGGAAATTTCACCAGCAACTTCTGTTATTTTTTTAGTTGCAGTTGCATAACAAATACTTGGATTTAAATAAGATAATAAACATGTTTCAATAATTTGAGCTTCAATAATTGGAGCTTTAACTGTTAGGATTGGTTCATTTCTAAAAATTGGTGTGCCGTCAGGTACAGCATAAATATCTCCAGTGAATTTAAACTCTCTTAAATAATTTAAAAACTCTTCATTAAATTTGTTTAGACTTCTTAAGTATTCGATATTTTCTTCTGTAAAATGAAGATTTTGTATGTAATGAATAATATTATCTACACCAGCCATAACACCATAACCAGCTTCTAATGGTTCTCTTCTAAAAAATGCATCAAAGTATGCAATCTTATCCTTCTCTCCAGAATTAAAATAAACTTGCGCCATTGTAAGTTCGTAAAGATCTGTCATCATTGTTTTGTTATTCATATAAACCACCCTTTCTATATAATCATATACTAAAAAAAATCATTTTTAAATAAATTGTATTCAATTGTAATAAATTGTTTTTAACAACTTATTAAAAACAGACTGCTAAAAAAATTTAGGCCTAGCCTATTCTTCTTTAGTTACGGAAATAAGGTCTTTTTCCTTATCTCCAACTACATTATAAAGCCAAGCCTAAAATATGTCAATATGTTTTTAACATTTTGTTAAAAACAGTTGCTTTTACCCTTATAAGCATCCTTCCTTTCAAATTAGTATTTAGTCCTGCCAAATCATTTTCCTATCACCCCTTTCTTTATAAATTTGCATGCATATCAATTATTCATTTGATAATTTAATGATAACGTTACTTTGTGAATTAAATATGTCCTTTTTGAAATAAGTATGCACTTTTTGTGAACAAAAAAGACACGAGCTTTAAAAAGTTCGTGTCTAAAAAGTCTATTCATTAGTTAGTATTATTGGACCATTTTTTGTTATTGCTATAGTATTTTCATAATGACAACCTAAAGATCCATCTTCGGTAATAATAGACCAGCCATCATCTGACTCCATTATCTCTTTTCTTCCTTGGCATACCATTGGTTCAATCGCTAGTACCATTCCCTCTTGAAGTCTTGGTCCTTTTCCTGGTTTTCCAAAATTTGGTATTCCTGGATCTTCATGCATTGCAATACCTACTCCATGTCCTTGAAATTCTCTTAAAACTGAATAACCATTTTTTTCAACATATTCTTGTATAGCATGAGAAATATCTGAAATTCTATTTCCTACTTTCGCATATTTTATTCCCTCAAAAAAGCTTTGTTTAGTAACCTCAACTAATCTTTTTTGTTCTGGATAATCTTCATCTATTTCATCTTCATCTTTGACAATAAATGCTCTTGCTGCATCTGCATAATAACCATCTTTATCAACAACAACATCTATTTTTACTAGATCACCTTTTTTTAATACATACTCATTTGGAATTCCATGAATAATTGCATCATTTACACTTATGCAAGAAGATGCTGGAAAAGGAATCTCATCGCCTTCCGAATAATTCTTCTCAGATGGATTGTATCCATGAGAAACTATATAATCTTCAATTACTTTATCTACTTCTTTGGTAGTTTTTCCTGGAATACATGCTTCTCCTGCTGCCATCAATGCTCCATACAAAACATGCCCTGCTTCTTTTATTTTCTTAATCTCTCTTTCAGATTTTAATGTAATCATTAATTAGTCCTTTCAATAAAAAGTGGCGATTAATAATCGCCGCTACTATTATAATATCTTTTCTAGTTCAATGCTTCTTTAACTAATGCAACTGTATCATTAAATTCTTTTTGTCCTTTAACAGTTCTTAATACACCTGCTTCTTCATAATATTTTATAAGAGGCTCTGTTTGTTCATGATAAACTCTTAATCTATTTGCAACTGTTTCTTCGTTGTCATCATCTCTAACAAAAAGTGGTGATCCACATTTGTCACAAATTCCTTCAACTTTTGGAGGATTATCTCTTAAATTGTAAATTTCTTTGCACTCTGGATTTGAGCATGTTCTTCTATTTAACGCTCTACTCATTATTTCACTATCATCAACGTCAATATTAATAACTCTATCAATTGCAATTCCTTTAGATGTTAAATAATTAGATAGCGCTTCTGCTTGTGAAAGAGTACGTGGAAAACCATCTAGTAAAAATCCATTCTCTACACAATCTGGTTCATCAAGTCTTGAAGTCAATAAATCAATTACAAGCTCATCTGGAACTAATAGTCCTTTATCCATATATTCTTTTGCTTTATTTCCAAGTTCTGTACCTTCAGAAATATTTTTTCTAAAAATATCTCCTGTAGAAATATGTGGAACATTGTAATCTCTTGTTATCCATTTACATTGACTTCCTTTTCCACTACCTGGTGCTCCCAAAATAATAATTCTTTTCATAAAATCCTCCTTATAATTATTTACCTTGTTTCAAAATATATCTTCTATAAAGATATGCTCCCCTTTGAGAAACTTCTTTAATATCTACTCTATCTGTTAAAGATGATGTTACCATTACTTCACCAGAATTATTTGTTTCGCCTGATTCATTTTTTGTAGATGCATTAGATTCTTGTTCTTCTCCATCTTCATAAAAAACAAAACCAATAATGTTTCCATTATCTAAATAATATTTTGCTTTATCGCCTTTACCTGTAGACGTAACCATATACAATACTAGATTTCCTCTTTCATCAAAATGGAATTCTTCTTCATTTAACATATCAGAAAAAGGCATAACATGGATCATAGAGCCAGCAGTTTGAACTCTTACTCTTGTAGTATTAATATTCATTGCATCAAAGAAGTCTTTATTGTTTTCGCCAATTACTTCAAGTCCAACATCTTCTTCAACGCTATGTACATTTGCTGTTTCTATATTTAATCTTGAGATCTCATCAATTTCACTAATAGAGATTTTTGTATTATTATCTACTACTTCTACTTCTTCTTTTTCTTCAACTGGTTCTTTTTCTGGTTCTTTTACTTCACCTGAATTTTCAGTTGCTACATCAGGATGTTCTATCTTATATGTTTTATTATTATTTATTAAATAATACACTTCAAAAACTATTAATCCAATAATACATACTGTTAGAATAAATCTTAAAAAACTTTTCATTTTGATATCTCCTCTCGCATATTTTCGCTCATTTATTCTATCATAATTATGGATGACATACAATAAAAAAGACTTAAAGCATTATAGCTTTAAGTCTTATAATCTATTAATCTAAGAAACCTTTGTAGTTTCTAACAACCATTTGAGCTTCAAGTTGTTTGATAGTTTCTAATGCAACTGAAACAACGATTAGGATTGCTGTACCACCAAAAGAAATACCAAGTCCTGTGAAAGAAATTAGTATTGGTATGATTGCAATTACTCCTAAGAAAATTGAACCAAATCCTGAAACATATTTTAATATGTTTGCTAAATAATCAGATGTTGGTTTTCCTGCTCTAATACCAGGAACGAATCCACCATTTTTCTTTAAGTTGTTAGCAACTTCTGTTGTATTAAATACCATCTTTGTATAGAAATATGTGAATATGGCAATAAGCGCTAAGTAAAGAATAACGTGTGCTATACCAAATCCCCAAATTGATGCTTTATCACTTATACTTGTGAATGCGAATAACTTGTATACGCCAGCCCAGAATCCTGTATCTGTTAAGATATTTGGATTGATTAATTGAATAATCATTGGTGGGAATTGCATAAATGACATAGCAAAAATGATTGGCATAACGCCAGCCATAACAAGTTTAATTGGAATGTTTGTATTTTGACCGCCATACATTTTTCTTCCAACTACTCTTTTAGCGTATTGAACTGGAACTCTTCTTTCAGCTTCTGTTACATATACAACAGCGCCTATGATAATAATTGCTCCAATTATAATTCCAATAAGTGCAGCTAAACCTGCTGGTGAAAATCCACCTTCTGTCATTACTAATCCAGACCATAATGTTGTAGCTGCTTGTGGAAGTCCAACTACGATACCCGCAAAGATAAGTAGTGAAGATCCATTTGCAATACCATGTGCTGAAATCTTATCAGCTATCCACATTAACAATGTAGAACCAGCTGTTAATGTCATAACAAACATGAATGGAATAATAAAGCTTTCACCTAAAAATACGCCATAATTTCTAAAAGTCATATATACACCAAATGCTTCAACTGCTGCTAATGCACCAGCTAAATATTTAGTATAATCGTTTAATTTTTGCTTACCAGCTTCGCCTTCTTTTTGTAATTCCTCAAGAGCAGGAATAGCAACTGTAAGAAGTTGAATTACGATGGAAGCTGTAATGTAAGGACCAATTGACATTGCAAATATTGCAAGTTGTCCAAAAGCATTACCTGAAATAATATTTATAGTACTTAGAATACCGTTTGAAAGACTTTGATTAGCAATTTCTGCTAATGCTGGACCGTTTACGCCAGGAGCAGTAATATTAGCTCCAAGTCTAAATAAAACTAAAAGTAATAAAGTCCATAACATTTTCTTTCTTAGGTCTTTAACTTTCCAAGCTTCTAGAAGTGTTTTTAACAACTAAATCACCTCAACCTTTCCGCCTGCAGCTTCAATTTTAGCTTGAGCATTTTTTGTTACTCTGCTAGCTTTAACTGTAAGTTTTTTAGAAAGTTCACCGTTACCTAAAATAACGATACCATCATTAACTTTCTTTATTATTCCTAATTCTTTTAGGCTTGCAGCTGTAACTTCAGTGCCATTATCTAATTTTTCTAGCATTGATAAAGTAACTTCTGCATAAACTTTTGCATTTCTATTTTTAAAACCTCTTTTAGGTATTCTTCTAAATAAAGGCATTTGTCCACCTTCGAAACCAGGTCTAACGCCACCACCAGATCTTGCATTTTGACCTTTGTGACCTTTACCAGATGTTTTTCCTAAACCAGATCCAATTCCTCTTCCAAGTCTTCTACCTGATTGTGTTGAACCTGGAGCAGCAACTAATTCATCAAGTTTCATTATTATTACACCTCCTCAAAATCTGTCAATTAATTATATATTGTGCATAACAAAAATATTATAGCACTTCTGATACTTTTTTACCACGTAATGCAGCTACTTGCTCAACTGTCTTAAGTTCTTTAAGAGCTCTTAGTGTAGCATAAACTGCATTTCTAGGTGTATTTGAACCTAAGTTCTTTGTTCTTATGTTTTGGTAACCAGCAAGCTCTAATACTGATCTTGCAGCACCACCAGCAATAAGTCCAGTACCTTCTGCAGCTGGCTTTAATAAAACTTTACCAGCTCCGAAATGACCAACGATTTCATGAGGTATAGTTGTGTTTACTATTGGAACTTCGATAAGATTCTTTTTAGCATCATCGATAGCTTTCTTAATAGCATCTGGAACTTCGGCAGATTTACCGTTTCCAACACCTACATGACCTTGTCCATCACCAACAACTACTAAAGCACTAAATCTAAAAGTTCTACCACCTTTAACAACTTTAGCAACTCTGTTTAGAGATACAACTTTTTCTGTAAGGTCTAATGTACTTGCATCTATCATTAAATTTTCCTCCTTATTTCTAGAATTCTAAGCCAGCTTCTCTTGCAGCTTCTGCAAAAGCTTGAACTTTTCCGTGATAAATATAACCACCTCTATCAAATACTACGTTTTTGATACCAGCTTTGATAGCTCTCTTCGCAATTAATGTGCCAACTTCTTTGGCTGCTTCGATATTTGCTTGTTTAGTTTTAACTTCTTTATCTAGTGTAGAAGCACTAACTAATGTTTTTCCAGCAACATCATCGATTACTTGAGCAACAATATTTTTGTTGCTTCTAAAAATATTTAGTCTTGGACATTCAGGTGTTCCAGAGATTTTAGCTCTTACTCTTTTATGTCTTCTAACTCTTGCAACATTTTTAGCTTCTTTATTAATCACTCTTAACAACTCCTTTCGATTTAGGGTTTATTTATTATTTTTTACCCATCTTTCCTTCTTTTCTGATTATATGTTCACCAACATATTTAATTCCTTTACCTTTATATGGTTCTGGAGGTCTAACTTCTCTTATCTCAGCACAAAGTTGTCCAACAGCTTCTTTATCTATTCCTTTAACAATAATTGAGTTAGGGTTTGGAGCTTCGATAGTAATACCTTCTCTATCTTCGAATTCAACTGTATGAGAAAATCCCATATTCATAACAAGTTTCTTTCCTTGTTTTTGAACTCTGTAACCAACACCATTAACTTCAAGTTCTTTTTGGAATCCTTCTGTTACACCAATAACCATGTTATTTAAAAGTGTTCTAGAAAGTCCTGTTAGGTTGTCTTTGTTTGGATCTTGTACACTAACTGTAAGTACACCAGCATCTAATTTAATCTCAACATCAGGATTAAAATCTCTTGTTAAAGTTCCCTTAGGTCCTTTAACTGTAACTTTATGACCGTCAATCTTAACTTCAACTCCAGCTGGAACAGTTACAGGTTTTTTACCTATTCTTGACATTTTCTATTTCTCCTTTCAACATATTACCAAATGTAAGCAAGAACTTCTCCGCCTATACCTTCTTCTCTTGCTTTCTTGTCTGTCATAATTCCTTTTGATGTAGAGATTAATGCTATTCCAAGTCCACCTAATACTTTAGGAAGTTCATCTTGTTTTGCATAAACTCTTAAGCCTGGCTTAGAGATTCTCTTTAATCCAGAAATAACTTTTTGTTTGTTAACATACTTAAGAGTAATTCTAATAATTCCTTGTGAATTATCTTCTATTTCTTCAAAAGACTTAATGTAACCTTCTTCTAATAAGATTTCAGCAATTGATTTCTTAAGTTTAGAAGCTGGAACATCAACAGTCTCATGTCTTTGTGCATTTGCATTTCTAATTCTTGTAAGCATATCTGCTATAGGATCAGTAATGTTCATTTCTTTCTCCTTTCATTTGAAATAACAATTAGTTTAAATATAAATTTCTAATGAAGCATCTTTTATTTTATAACAATAATTTGTGACATCTTTCTTAAAATATTAAGAGATTTATCAATTATGCAATGTTTTTGGCGACCAATGGTCGCCGCTACGAACGAATCATATATCGAAAACCATTACACCAATTCATTTTTATTAAATAAATAATACTTCATTTATTTACTTAATCATATTTCAATAAGATTTAATTTTTAGGGGCGACCATTGGTCGCCAATAATTTTTAAATTACCAGCTCGCTTTTTTAACACCAGGGATTTGTCCTTTATGAGCTAATTCTCTAAAACATACTCTGCAGATGCCATACTTACGAATATAAGCATGTGGTCTTCCACAAATCTTGCATCTGTTATATGCTCTTGTGCTAAATTTAGGAGCTAATTTTTGTTTAGCAATTAATGATTTTTTTGCCATCTTTTATTTTCTCCTCCTTAATTATTTTGCAAAAGGCATTCCAAGTAGAGCAAGTAGCTCTTTAGCCTCTTCATCAGTTTTAGCTGTAGTAACAAATATAATGTCCATACCTCTAAGTTTGTCAACTTTATCATATTCGATTTCTGGGAATATTAATTGTTCTTTAACACCCATAGAGTAGTTTCCTCTTCCATCGAATGAGTTTGGAGATAATCCTTTAAAATCTCTAACTCTTGGTAATGCAACATTAAATAGCTTAAAAGCAAAATCGTACATTTTGTCAGCTCTTAATGTAACTTTACAACCAATTTCTTGTCCTTCTCTAATCTTGAAACCAGCGATTGATTTCTTAGCTTTTGTAGCAATTGGTTTTTGTCCTGTGATGATGCTTAAATCTCTCATAGCATTTTCTAATGCTTTAGAATTTTCTCTAACATCATTAACACCCATATTGATAACTATTTTTTCAAGCTTTGGAGCTTGCATAATTGATGTATAGTTAAATCTTTTTACAAGTGCAGGAACGATCTCTTTATTATATTTTTCTTGTAATTCTGTCATTTATGATTACCTCCTTCCTTAATCTAATTCTTTTCCGCAGTTGGCACAAACTCTAACCTTTTTACCATCTGCTTTAACATTATATCTAATTCTTACGCCTTTACCACATTTGCTGCAGTATACGTTTACTCTAGAAGCTGGGATAGCAACTTCAACATCAACTATGCCTCCTGTTTCTCCTTGCTTTCTAGCTTTCATATGTTTTTTTCTAACGTTAACACCTTTAACAACGACTTTGTTTTCTCTAGGCATAGCTTTTAAAACTTCGCCTTTAACACCTTTATCGCTGCCGGCATTTACCATTACAGTATCACCTTTTTTAACGTGCATTTTTTACACCTACCTTTTCTATTCAACTTTGTGCATACATTGACTATTTTAAAATAGCGTACAGCATGCATCTTGAAATTAAAGTACTTCTGGAGCTAGTGAAAGGATCTTCATATAATCTCCTTCTCTTAATTCTCTAGCTACTGGTCCAAAAATACGAGTTCCTCTAGGGGTTTTATCTTCTCTAATTATTACAGCTGCATTGTCATCAAATCTAATGTATGAACCATCTGCTCTTTGAATACCTTTTTTAGTACGAACAATAACAGCTTTAACAACATCACCTTTTTTTACCATACCGCCTGGTGCAGCACTCTTAACAGAAGCTACGATAACATCACCGATGTTAGCGAACTTTCTAAAAGAACCACCAAGACATCTGATACACATGATTTCTTTTGCTCCTGTGTTGTCTGCAACACGAAGTATTGATTGTTGTTGTATCATTTCAACTTTCTCCTTTCTCGCAGAGGACAACAATGTTGTCCATGGCGATTAATAATCGCCGCTACAATTTTATTATTTAGCCTTCTCTACAATTTCTACAAGTCTCCATCTTTTATCTTTAGAAAGAGGTCTTGTTTCCATTACTCTAACTGTATCGCCAACTTTGCATTCATTGTTTTCATCGTGAGCTTTTAATTTATAAGTTCTTCTCATAATCTTGCCATAAGTTGGATGCTTGTAACTATCTTGTACAGCAACTACAACAGTTTTATCCATTTTATCACTTACTACTTTACCAACTCTGGTCTTTCTAAGTGCTCTTTCTTCCATGGCTTAAACTCCTTTCTAAAATTATTCGCCTTTAAGTTCTCTTTCTCTAAGAACTGTTTTTATTTTAGCGATGTCTCTTTTAACGCTTTTGATTTTCATCGGATTAGCTAATTGATTAGTAGCATTTTGAAATCTTAATTTGAAAAGTTCTTGTTTTAGTTCAGCTTCTAAATTTGCTAAATCCGATGAAGATTTTTCTCTGATTTCATTAATCTTCATCGTTTTCACCACCTTCTTGACTTCTTGCATCAACAAATTTAGTTTTTACAGGTAATTTGTGTGAAGCTAATCTGAATGCTTCTCTTGCGATATCTTCAGTTACTCCATCCATTTCAAATAAGATTCTACCTGGTTTAACTGGTGCTACCCAATATTCTACGTTACCTTTTCCTGAACCCATTCTTGTTTCAGCTGGTTTTTTAGTAATTGGTTTGTCTGGGAAAATTTTAATCCAAACTTTACCACCACGTTTAATAAATCTTGTCATTGCTATTCTGGCTGCTTCAATTTGGTTTGAAGTAATCCAAGCAGCTTCTAAAGTTTGTAGTCCAAATGTGCCATATGTAACTGTGTTACCTCTTGTTGCCTTGCCTCTATTATGGCCTCTCATTTGCTTTCTAAATTTTGTTCTTTTAGGCATTAATGGCATTATTTTCTACCTCCTTCTGCTTTTTTTGTAGGAAGTACTTCACCTTTATATATCCAAACTTTAACACCGATCTTACCATATGTTGTATTTGCTTCTGCAAATCCATAATCTATATCTGCTCTAAGTGTTTGTAGAGGGATAGTACCTTCTTTGTAGAACTCACTACGAGCGATTTCTGCACCTGCAAGTCTTCCTCCGCATTGAGTTTTAATACCTTTTGCTCCAGCTTTCATAGCTTTTGCCATACATTGTTTCATAGCTTTTCTGTATGAAATTCTTCTTTCAATTTGACCAGCGATATTTTCAGCAACTAATGTAGCATCAATATCTGGATTTTTAACTTCGATAATGTTAACAGCTATTTCTTTCTTGAAAACTTTCTTTAAGTCTTCTCTAACTTTGTTAACAACTTCACCGTTTTTACCAAGTGCAAGACCTGGCTTAGCAACATATACATTTGCTTTAGTGAATTTTTCAGTTCTTTCAATTTCTACTTTAGAAATACCAGCAACTGATAATCTCTTTGAGATTTCTTTTCTTATTTTATAATCTTCAACTAGATAGTCTGCATATTTATCTTTTCCTGCATACCATTTAGAATCCCAATCTTTAATAATTCCAACTCTTAATCCATGTGGATCCATTTTTTGTCCCATTTTAAGCTATTCCTCCTTTCCTCTTATGCTCTTTCTTTAAGAACTATAGTAATATGAGAAGTTCTTTTTCTAATTCTATTAGCTCTACCTTGTGTAGCAGCTCTAATTCTCTTCATTGTTGTTCCTTGGTTTGCATAAACCTCAGCAACATATAATTTGCTTTTATCCATCATGCTGTTATTCTCTGCATTTGCGATAGCAGATTTTAATAATTTCTCAACTAATGGAGAAGCAGCTTTTGGTGTAAACTTAAGAATTGCAATTGCTTCGTTTACATTCTTTCCTCTAATATTATCGATAACGATTTTTACTTTTCTTGCAGAGATTCTAGCATTCTTTAGAGTAGCACTTGGTGCTAATCTTTTAGCTTCTTTTAATTCAGCTTTCTTTGCTTTTCTCTTAGCTTTATTTGTAGTAAGAACTGCAGCTTTTTCTACTTCTTTTGTAGCTTTAACTGCTTTAGTAGCCTTAGCTTCTTTAACTTCTTCACTAGCAACTGCTTTTTTAGCTTTAGTTGTAGCAGCTTTTTCTACTTTTTCTGTAGCTTTTTTAGTTGTTGTTTTCTTAGCTGTAGTTGTTTTTGTAGCTGTTGTCTTTTTAGCAGTTGTAGTCTTTGAAGTAGTTCTAGTTTTTTTAGCTTCACTTGCTTCCACTTTAAAATTCCTCCTATTTATTATTATTTATTACTTTTTAGTTGTAGCTTTATCGCCAGCGTGTCCCTTAAATGTTCTTGTTGGAACGAATTCACCTAATTTGTGTCCAATCATTTCATCTGAAATATATACTGGAACATGTTTTCTTCCATCATGAACAGCTATTGTATGTCCAACCATTTGAGGGAATATTGTAGATGCTCTAGACCATGTCTTGATAACATCTTTTTTGTTTTCTTCGTTCATCTTTTCGATTCTGGCAAGTAATTTAGGATCTACGAAAGGTCCTTTTTTAAGTGATCTTGACATTTATTTATTCTCCCTTCTATTTGGCATTTCTTCTCTTAACAATAAACTTGTTAGAAGCTTTCTTCTTATTTCTTGTCTTATATCCAAGAGCTGGTTTACCCCAAGGAGTAACTGGTCCTGGACGTCCAACTGGTGATTTACCTTCACCACCACCATGAGGGTGATCATTAGGGTTCATTACAGAACCTCTAACTTCTGGTCTCTTGCCAAGCCATCTTGATTTACCTGCTTTACCAAGTTTAACGTTTTCATGGTCTGTGTTTCCAACTTGTCCAATTGTTGCTTTACAATCAACTGAAACTAGTCTCATTTCTCCTGAAGGAAGTCTAACGTGTGCATATTTTCCTTCTTTAGCCATAAGTTGTGCAGCAAGTCCTGCTGATCTTACCATTTGTGCACCTTTTCCTGGTTTTAATTCAATGTTATGAATTAATGTACCAACTGGAATTGATGAAATTGGTAAGCAGTTACCTGGTTTAATATCAGCTGTGCTGCTTGATACTACTTTGTCATCAACTTTTAATCCGATTGGAGCTAAGATATATGCTTTATCTCCATCTTCGTATTCGATAAGTGCGATATTTGCACTTCTATTTGGATCGTATTCAATAGCTGTAACTGTAGCTACTACATCCATCTTCTTTCTCTTGAAATCAATAATTCTGTATTTTCTTCTAGAACCGCCACCTTGATGTCTAACAGTAATTCTTCCATAAGAGTTTCTACCAGCATTTTTCTTTAATTTAGATAAAAGAGATTTTTCTGGTGTAGATTTTGTAATCTCAGTATTTGTTAGAGATTGCATTCCTCTTCTAGATGGGGTTGTAGGACTAAATTTTTTAATTCCCATTTTATTTCTCTCCTTAATTTAGAGGGCAGATTTTCTCAGGTCAATTAGTTCCCTCAGTTCTATTAACCTATAATTTATCGTAGCGGAGAGCATTGCTCTCCATAGCGACCGATGGTCGCCGTTACATTATAATGTAGCTTCTTTAATTTCTGTGTTGAATTTCTTAGAAGCTTTAACTTCTTTACCACCTTTACCTTTATATGTAAGTGGTTTAATTTCTGTAGCTATTGTAACAATAGCTTTTTTCCAATCAGCTGTTCTATATTGTCTTCCGTTTCTGCTTCTTAGCATTCCTTTAACAATAGATGTGTTAACATTAGTAACTTTAACACCAAATAATTTTTCAACAGCCATTTTAATATCTACTTTTGTAGCTTTCTTATTTACTTTGAAAGTGTATTTTCCTGCTGCTTGAGCACCAGCACTTTTTTCAGTAATGATAGGTTTTATAATGATGTCTTCAGCAACCATTATGCGTACACCTCCTCTATTTTCTCAACTGCAGCTTTTGTAACTACAAGTGTAGGATACTTAAGAATATCGTAAGTATTAATTGTGTTCACTGTAGCAGTTTTGCAGTTTGCAAGGTTTCTAGCAGAGAATTGAACGTTTAAATTCTTTTCGCTAATTACTACTAAAGCTTTTTCAGCTTTGATAGCTTCTAGAACTTTTTGCATATTCTTTGTTTTAATTTCGTTAAAGTTTAATTCATCTAAAACGATGATTGCATTTTCTTGAACTTTAGATGTAAGAGCACTCTTAAGAGCTAATCTCTTAACTTTCTTATTTAATGTATATTTGTATGAACGAGGTTTTGGTCCTAATGCAATACCACCTTTAATCCATTGTGGAGCTCTTATAGAACCTTGTCTTGCTCTACCTGTACCCTTTTGTTTCCATGGTTTCTTACCACCACCAGAAACTTCGCTTCTTGTCTTTGTGCTTTGAGTACCTTGTCTTTGATTAGCTAGGTAATTCTTTACAACATCATGCATAGCATATTGATTAACTTCTACGCCAAATACTTCTTCAGAAAGTTCGATGTTGCCAACTTTTTTACCTTCCATATTTAATAAATCAACTTTTGGCATTATTCTTTCCTCCCTTCCAACTATTTAGCGCTTTTGCAAGAATCTTTAATTCTAACTAAAGAATTCTTATATCCTGGAATACTGCCTTTGATAAGAATAACGTTTTTATCCATATCAACTCTAACTACTTCTAGGTGTTGTACTGTAACTGTATCTTTACCAGTATGTCCTGGTAATTTCTTTCCTGGGAATACTCTTCCTGGGCTAGATGTAGGACCCATTGAACCTGGTCTTCTGTGGTACATAGAACCATGTCCTTTTGGACCAATATGTTGTCCATGACGTTTAATAACACCTTGGAATCCTTTTCCTTTTGAAATACCTTGTACGTCAACAAATTCACCAGCTGCAAATACATCAGCTTTGATTTCGTCGCCAACATTGTATTCATCTATATTATCAAGTCTTAATTCCTTGATATATTTTTTATAAGCGATCTTTGCTTTATCGAATTGACCTTTTAAAGGTTTATTCATATGTTTTTCTTTAACTTCTCCTGTTGCAACTTGAAGTGCTGTATAACCATCTGTTTCAACTGTTTTCTTTTTAATAACAACACATGGTTCAACTTCAACAACAGTAACTGGAACAACTAGACCTGTTTCTGTAAATATTTGAGTCATGCCTAGTTTTTTACCATAAACTCCTTTTTTCATTTTAAAATTCCTCCTTGATTATTGGTTCATACATATATATAAGTATGAACTTGATCGTCTAAGCGATGCTTTTAATTATTTAATCTCTACTTCAACACCAGCTGGTAGCTCAATTTTCATTAAAGCTTCAGTTGTTTTAGCTGAAGGATAAAGAATGTCGATAACTCTTTTATGAGTTCTCATCTCAAATTGTTCTCTACTATCTTTGTATTTGTGTGGAGAACGTAAGATTGTAACAATCTCTTTTTTAGTAGGTAGTGGAATTGGGCCTGAAACTTCAGCACCTGTTTTTTTAGCAGTATCTACTATTTTTTGAGCAGACTGATCTAAAATAACATGATCGAAAGCTTTAAGTCTAATTCTTAGTCTTTCCTTTCCTACTTTTTCAACCTTTTTTGTTCTTGGCATGTAATTTACCTCCTTAAAATAAATACTTACCTTAGGACAAAAGTATAATTAACAACGCAACCGGGTGTTTCATATTCACCCATATTTAAACCCAGGAAGAAACCTGGGGAAATAGCGTTTTACTACCCTTGTCGCCCGGTTTTAAACCCGACATACTCCGTGAAAGTTCCCTGCACTATGTGCAGCCACATTTCACATCATCGCATTATCACAGCGATTTCTATTATAATGGCTTTCTTTAAGTAATGCAAGTATTTTTTTTAGTTTTTTAAATATTTTTGTTTTTTGCAATTAAAATAGGACAAAACCCTCTTTAATAGGTTTTGTCCTTATTTATACGTTGCTCTATAATCCTTGCTGTTCTTTTGATACTGCAACATCATTATCAAAGACAACTTTAATAAACGCTTTTTGTGTATTGAAGTCTCCAGTTGATACGACTCCAAAATTGTTTTGCATATTATTTCCAGGCATCATAACAATTCCTGCTCCACTCGTTGAACCTGTTATATAAAATCCAGGAAGTTCCCAAATATAAATTTTTCTTACAAAACCTTCTGTTCCCTTCCCCTCAAATATCAATTTGTGTTGAATTCTTTTACCATTTATTCTTTTAAAATCATTATTCAATTTTGCCACCAAAGAATCAAAATTATCCCCTAAAACGATATTATTAAAGGCCATTCTGTATAGTTCTTTTTTTCTTTTTATCCATTTTGCAATACTATATCCCATTACAAGTGATGCTACGATGACTACAAATAAAAAAACGTAAACGCCACCAACTTCTGAAAAAAATAAAGATTTTTTCATTTAGATTTTTCTCCTCGATTTTATGTTCTTATCCTTTATATTTCATCATAAAATTATATAAATTATAGAATATTTGTGCCATTTGAGCTCTTGTTGTAGAATTTGCTGGCGCAAAGCTGTTTCCGCCTACTCCTTGCATAATACCTGCATTATATAATTTTTCAATAGCTAATTTTGATGCTATAGGAAGATCCGTAATATCTCCAAAACTTGCACTAAATAAATCAGAAACTTTATATTTTTTATAATCCATATAATTTGCTATATAAATAGCAATTTCTTCTCTTGTAATTTCATCATTTGGTCTAAACTTATCATCTTTTACATCTTCAACTATCTTATTTTCAATTGCCCATGCTAAGTAGCCATCATAATAAGCAGTCTCACTAACATCTGAAATCTTGCTATGAAGATCTTTAACATCTACTCCTTCTAATCTTCCAAGAACCGCAACAGCCATAGCTCTTGTCATTGGGATTTCTGGTCCAAATGTTCTTTCGGCAACACCTTGGAATAATCCTTTATAAGAAACTGCATCTATAGCAACTCTTCCCCAATGTCCATTTATATCATCATACAATTCACTATTTGATGTAGATGTAGCAGCTACCTCAGCTTCGGTTAACCACTTTGCATATAATGTTGTATCTTTGCTAAAACGTTGTTTCTCAGTTACTTTTGTTTGATATGTAGGTTCCATATACCATCCACCAAATACATATCCTGGTTTTGAAACCTCAGGAAAATCAGGAATTGCACCTGCAGATGATTTTAGTTTGATAGAGCCTTCACCTGTTTGAAGTGTTAAGAAAATATCTTCTTTTGATGTTCCTCCACCTACAACATCATATGTTGCATCATATCTTGTTACTTCTATATGAGTTTTTAAAACAACCGTTTTGCCTGTTTTATCTTCATATGTGTATGTTAATGTAGATGCTCCAGTCGACATCGCTTTTAAATAACCTTTAGGTGTTATTTCTGCAACTTCTGGATTACTTGAATCAAAACCTTCTAATTTAAGTTCTATGTCTCCATTAATTAAACTTCTAAGAGCTGTTGTATCTCCTAATTTCATTTTAATTTTTTCTAGCACAAACTGTGGCGATTTTGATATTGCAGCAAAAGAAGATGTTAATATTACACTTCCTAATACTAAACATACCAATACTAACTTTAATACTCTTTTCATACTACTTCTCCTTTATATATAAATTTATAATTATTTTCCAATTTAATACTTTAAAACCTCATAACTTTTATCTAGTTTTTGAGATGTATAAATCTTGGTCAAAAGTTTTAGTTCATTTATTGATTCTTCTGGAATCTCAAATGAATATAGTTTTTTCGAATCGCAAGAAAGTGCATAAATAAGTGCTGAAAAAGTTGTTTTGTTAAGCCTAATTACACTTTTATCTAGTTTGCTACAAGGCCCGCATTTAACTCCATCATCTTTTATACTAAAATAAAATTCATCCATATCTTCTGTCATTGGCTCACCGCAATTTGTACATCTAGAAATTTGAGGTAAAAAACCCAAAATTGCAAGTAACCTAATTTGAAATATTGAAAATATTAAGTCTAAGTTTTTATCTGTCTCAGATATAACAAATAGTGTATTTAAGAATAACTGCAATATATCACTAGCTGGTATATTTTCTTCTGTGACATCATAAACTATTTTGGCAACTTCTGTCGCGTAGCTTAATTTATCTATATCTTCTCTTAATTTATAAAAAACTTCTATAATTTCAGCAGAATTAATTGAATAATTATCATTTGAACTTTTATATAAAACAAAATCACTAAAAGCAAGATATTCACTGCAATTTAATCCATTGGATTTTGCTTTTTTAGCACCTCTATAAAAGATTGAAATCTTTCCTAAATCTGGTGTAAGTACTGTCAAAACTTTATCATTATCGGAAGAATTTGCAGAACCAATAACGATACCCTTTGTCTTTATTAACCCCACAAACTCACTTCCTTACATCAATCACTTTCTATTTATAAAATTCTTTTAATTTATTTGGATCATCACGCCATCCTTCTTTAACTTTTACCCATAGTTGAAGATTAACTTGATAATCAAGCATCTTTTCTATATCTTGACGTGCTCTTTCTCCTATCCTTTTTAAAGTAATACCATTTTTTCCAATTATAATTCCTTTATGTGATTTTTTCTCACAATAAATTGTTGCATCTATATCATATAGCTTTTTTCTTGGTCTTTTCTTCATAGATATTACTTCCACTGCAATTCCATGAGGAACTTCTTCATCTAAAAGTCTTAAGCATTTTTCTCTTATTGTCTCTTCTACTATTTGCCTTTCAGTTTGATCAGTAAACTCATCTTCTGAATAATAAAATGGTCCTTCCGGCAAAAGCTTGATTATCTCTTTCATTAACCTTTTTACGCCATCATCTTTTAATGCAGAAATTGGAATAATTGCATTAAAGTCACATTCTTCGCTATAAAGTTTAATTAATTCTAGAATATGTTCTTTTTTTACACTATCAACTTTATTAATTACTAATATCCTAGATGAATTAATGCTTTTTATCTTTTCTATTATCTTTTTATTGGCATCAGATATACTTGCATCATTTGCATCTATCAAAAATAGAATTACATCTACTCCTTCTTCAGCATCTTCAATTGTCTCTTTCATCTTTTCGCCAAGCTTATTTTTAGGCTTATGAATTCCTGGAGTATCTGTAAAGATTAATTGCGAATCACCTTGTGTAATTATTGCTTTAATTGCAGTACGTGTCGTTTGAGGTTTATTCGAAGTAATTGCTATTTTTTGCCCTGCAATTGCATTTAATAATGTAGATTTGCCCACATTGGGACGTCCTAATATCGTAATAAATCCAGATTTCATTAAATCTATTTCCTTTCAAAATCCTTCATTTTTATTTTCCAGTTACACTTTCTCCGCTTGTTGTTTCTTGATGATTTGAAGTAATTGTAACGCTTCCACCTGTTGGAATTATTTCTACCCAAGTAATGCCATCATTGAATTTAAGTTCATTTCCATTCATATCCATGTACTTTGTTTTTGAAGCATGAGATGGTTTTGACCACTTCATATCTATAACCTTACCATTTGTTATATAATAACCAGTTCCTGTTCCTGTATTATAGATTTCTTGACGTTTTTTATTATCTACTTCTCTATGATCATTCCAAGCATCCCATATAGATTCATTATTTATTCTATATACCAAAATGTTCTTTGCATATGATTGCTCTTTTGTAAATTTATCTAAATGTGGTTCGCCTTTCATATCTATTAAATATGTTTTCGATTTTTCGTCATATTTAAATACAGTTGTACTTACTGGAAATTTACAAGTAACAACATCAGCATATTCTGTGCTATTTAAATCTGTATCTTTTTCATTAAATTGCAAAATACATCCTTGTTTTTGAGTTGTACTATATCCTCTATTTTTGATTTGTTTAATAGCTTTATCTTTAAGTATAAATGCATTATGCCATGTTTTATCTGGACCAATTCTTGCATGATCGCCTTCTAAATCTGGAATATTTCTAGACCTTAATGCCTCTCCGCCTTGTGTACTTTGACCTATATGATAATAAATAGCATCATGTTCTTGTACATAGTCTAAGAAATAATGTCTGCAGCTTCTAACAGGACCAATTTTATCTGGAAGATTATCATACTTAAATACTGCCATTAATCTTGAAGCTCCACCTTCAACAATTATTTCATAAACCATATAAGCATTATTTAATCCAGCATGTGGAAGTGCTGCTTTAACATCATTATCTATCATAACCGCAACGCTTCTTGAGTCTCCCGAAAATACTTTAGGACCTGTATATACTTCTTTTTCTTCTACTGGCTCAATAATAATATCTCCTGAAGGTTCTATTAAATCTCCAGAAATAACTTCTCCAGATTCTTTAATAGGAGTCTCATTATTATTTGTTAGATTTATTACAAGCAATGTAACCCCTGTAACAACTAATATTGAAACTACAAAAGCTATAATAATATACAATGTTGAATTTTTTTCCAAAGTAATACTCCTTTCAAAAACTATTCCCTAGTTATCTTTAATTTGCTAAGAATTTTTTCTTCTCGCTCTCTCATTACTTCCTTCTCATCAGGATTTATGTGATCATATCCCAACAAATGAAGCATTCCATGAGTAGTTAAATATGCAAGTTCTCTCTCATATGAGTGTCCATATTCTTTTGCTTGCGCTTTAACTTTTGGAATTGAAATAATGATGTCTCCTAACGTTTCTTCCACATCATCTGTCTTTTCTTTTTTTAATAATTCAATTTCATCACTTTCATATATAGGAAAAGAAAGAACATCTGTAGGACTATCTACTCCTCTATACTCTAAATTTATTTGATGAATATTTTCATTATTTGTAAGAATTACATAGACATTTACATCATGTTTAATTTTTTCTTCGTTAAGAACTTTTTTGACAACTTTCTTAATGGTTTCTTTTTCGTCGCCAACAAGTTTTATATCTTCTACCGTTACACTAACCATAAAAACACCTTTCTACAATGCTTTTCTCTTTTTATACTTTTTACCACCATTTAATAAATAGCTCATAACATTAAAAATAGGTTTTGCATCTGTGCTTTCATTAGTTTCCTCTACGAAATCGGTTTGTGATACTTCATCGTTTTGAGTTACTGTTTCAATAGAAGCTACTTCGCTTTTAGCATAAATATTTTTAAGTTCTATTTGTGCTTCAATTATATTCTTAATATCATTTACTATTCTTTCAATTGGCGATTGAGACAATTCCAAATTTTTGATATCATCAGCAGCTAGCCTTCTCTTTGAGCGCCATGTACCACCAATTACTCTTGCTTTCTTCTTTAGTTCTCTTAATGCACGTCTAATAATTAGTCTTTCTCTATAGTAATCTCTTACTTCTGGAAGTTTGATCTTAGCTGCATTCATTTGTTCTAAATCATATTTAATAAATAAAACTTCTCTTTGATTTTTATATCCATCATAATCAATCCTAGCAAGCTTTTTAAGAATGCTTAGTTTTTCGCTAAATTTTTCATATGATTTTTTATCCGCTTCTTTATCCCATGTAGTTTTGTAATCTAAAACATTTTCAACATATTCTTCGATAGCATCTAAAATAACTTCATAAGCAGCAAATTTTTCTGCATCTGTATAATAATTTGTTAGAATAATTCTTGCTACTTCTATTATTTCTTTATAGCATTGTTCTTTTGCTACCAATGGAAAAGAAAATTCAAACAAATCTTTAGTAAAGCTAAGTAAAGCTAAACGTTTTCTTAGCTCCAAGAAATCTTTTTTGTCATATGAATCAATTGCAGCTACATATTTTCTGTGGTCTTTTATAATCTTATTTAAATTTGCATTTTCAGGTAAAATTGGAAGTACTTCTTTAATATATGAATCAATTAGTGAATAAATAGCTTCATATTGATCTCTATCCCCTTCTTTGGCATTTGCAAGTAGAATAGAATCATGTCTCATTTCAGCTTTATATGCTTCTTCTATTGTATATAAATAAAACTCTTTATATCTTTCTATAAAGCTTTCCGATTTAGCAGTTTGAACTGTATTCCAATCAATACTTAAAGCAAGCTTTTCTAATTTAGTTCTATATAAAACTTGATCTGTGTTTTTATATTTACATACTTCGAAGTACTTAGAAATTATACTTTCCTCTTCAAATGTAGCAGCACCTTTTTGAACTTTTGTATAGATGTTTTCAACTATATATTTTTCAATTGTGTTGACATAATTTGAATATGATTTTTTATATTTCTCACAAATTTGTTCTCTTTTACTTTCATCTTTATAATCATTTACATGATTGAAATTATTAAATGCTCTTAATACGCTACTTCTCTTAGCAGCTATTAATAACATATAAATATTAAAAGATGACGAATAGACTATCCTGCCAATACCAGAAATAGCCTTGCCCCAAAGGGTTTCGTCTGCTCTTTTTGAAAGCGTTAGACTTACATTTGGATCCATATAAAATCACTTCTTCCTTTTTCCTATGTTTTTTCAGATTTTTTGCTCATAAATATCGAATATATTTTATCATAAATAGCTAAAATATAGTATGTTTTTTTAATTATTTTTTATTTACAAAAGCGTAATACTTTTTAGGTTTTTCAAGCTTATTTTACACAAACATGATTATGGAAAAATAACTCACGTGAGACTTCCAGTCACTTATTGGAAGATATTCTGCTACTACTAGAAAAAAGTGTGGGCCGTATGAGCGTAGCGAAAACCGGTGGGTCCCTGCACTTTTTTCGTAGTAGTAGCGAGTATATGCCAATTAGTGACTTTAGAAGTCGAAGTGCTTATTTTGTAATAATCATGTTTGTGTAAAATATCATTGCAAAATTATGTAGACTATAAATAGAAAATATGATAAAATTTCTTAAAATAATTATTAAAAATTTTGAGGAAAAAACATGAAAAAAAACGTCGAATTATTAGCCCCTGCTCGGAAGTTATGATGCTTTTATAGCTGCAGTTGAAAATGGTGCAAATGCGGTTTATTTGGGTGGAAAACTATTCAATGCTAGGGCTAATGCTTCTAATTTTGATTTAGATGAATTAAAAAAAATAGTTGAATATGCACATCTAAGAGATGTAAGAATTCATTTAACATTGAATACGCTTTTAGATGATAGTGAAATTGCAGAAGCATTGCAATTTGCATATGATATATACGAAATAGGCATAGATGCTGTCATTATTCAAGATTTAGGTTTAGCAAAAGTTCTTCACGAATATATTCCAAATTTAGAATTACATGCCTCTACTCAACTTTCAACTCACAATTTAGAAGGCGTACAAGAACTTGCAAAAATTGGTTTCAAGAGAGTTGTCTTAGCTAGAGAGCTTTCTATAGAAGAAATCAAATATATTTGTGAAAATACCGAAATTGAAATAGAGATTTTTTCTCATGGAGCTCAATGTGTTTGTTATTCTGGTGAATGCTTAATGAGTAGTATGATTGGAGATCGTAGTGGCAATAGAGGAAAATGTGCACAACCTTGTAGACTTCCTTATGAATTAATCAAAGAAGAACAAAATGGTAAGAAACTTTCTTGTGGAAAAGGCTATTTATTAAGTCCAAAAGATTTATCAACTTTAGAAATATTAAAAGAGCTTCCAAATGTTTCTTGTTTAAAGATTGAAGGAAGAATGAAATCTCCTGAGTATGTTGCCACAGTTGTTAGTTTGTATAGAAAATATTTGGACAATCTTGAAACTCTTCCTTCTCAAAAAGATAAACAAGAATTAATGCAAATTTTTAATCGCGGTGGTTTTTCAAATGCTTATCTAAAAGGCAAATATGGAAAAGATGTAATGTGTTATGATAAACCTAAAAATTGGGGCTTATATGTCGGTAAAGTATTAAGTTATAATGGCAAAAATACTATTACTATTTCAAATGATGGAAATCTTGACTTAATTGTAGGTGATGGGATTGAAGTTTGGAATGGCCAAAACGAAAGTCCTTCTTGTATTATTTCAAAAGTAAGCAAAAACAAAAAAGGGTATGAAATATCTAGAATATATGGAAAAATAAGTGTTGGCGATAAAGTCTATAGAACATCTAGCAAGGTTTTAAACCAAAAAGCACATGAAAGCTTTTCAAGAGGCTTTGCTCGTCACAAAAAACTAGATGCAAAATTTGAAATGCATAAAGATTCACCACTTAAAATAATAATAAATGACTTTATTTACGTTTCTTCTATTGTTGCTGAACCTGCTCAAAAAGCACCAATAACAATAGAAAAAATAAAAGAACAACTGTTAAAAACCGGAAACACTCCTTTTGAAATAGCTAATTTAAAAGTTGATATAGATGAGAATCTGTTTTTACCAGTTTCAAAAATTAATGAATTTAGAAGAATGGCATTCGACGAATACGAGAAAAGTATTATTGCTTTAAATAAAAAGCAAATTAATAGGCAATCTATAGCTATGCCAAATATCACTAAAAAAGAGAATAATGAAAAGAAAGTATCTGTATTTTTTAATTCATTGCAAAAAGAATATATAAAATTAAAAAATATTGATAATTATTACTTTTCTTTTAAAGATGCAATCAATAATTTAGATCTATTAAATGAGTTTAAAGGAAAGAAATATGTTCTATTCCCTACTATAACAAAATTAAACTATGAAAAAGTAATTAAAAATAATATAGAAAGAATTGCAGAAAATGTTGATGGATTTGTTCTTTCAAATATTGGTCAATTAGAATATATTGAAAATATTGCAAAAGATAATAATAACATTGAACTAATAGCAAATTATACTTTAAATACTTTCAATTCATATACTATTTCTTTATTAAAAGATCTGGGATTTAGTAAAGTTATTCTTTCACCTGAACTTACAAAAAGTCAAATAAATAAGATCTCGTCATCTGGAATAGACGTTGAGGTAATTGCTTACGGAAATATATGTGTAATGACTTCTGAGTATTGTCCAATTGGTTCAATTGATGGCGGATTTTGTAAAAGCAAAGCTTGTTCAAAACCTTGTTTAAATAACTTTAAGTATTATCTAAAAGATAGAATGAATATGGAATTTAGAGTTATTTCAGATAATATAGATTGTCAATCTAGAATATTTAATAGTAAGATTAATTCAATTGAAACTAGAGAATTAAATATTGATTCTATTAGATTAGATTTTATAGACGAGTCTTTTGATGAAATACAAAAAGCAATCGATACTCATAAAAACGGAAATAGATTATCTGGCGAAGCTTATACAAATGGGCACTTCAATAGACCTGTATAAATAAAAGTCACTTGAATTATTGATAAATTCAAGTGACTTTTTTGATTATTATTTAATTAATCTAATTCATAATTTTTAATTTGCTTTAAAGCTTTTTCAATAAATGCATCTAGGCTCATAGCTCCTAAATCGCCTTCTTTTCTATGTCTTACTCCAACAGTCTTAGCTTCAACTTCTTTATCTCCAATTACTATCATATATGGCACTTTATTAACTTGTGCTTCTCTAATCTTATAACCAATCTTCTCGTTTCTATCATCTAAATGAGCTCTAATATCTAAATCTTTTAATTTGTTAACTACTTCTTTTGCATATTCTAATTGGTTATCTGTAATTGTCATTACTTCAACTTGAACTGGAGCAAGCCACATTGGAAGTGCACCTTTTGTCTCTTCTAAGTAAAATGCCATAAATCTATCTAGTGAACCAAATACTGCTCTATGTAAAACTACTGGTGTCTTCTTCTCGCCATCTTTATCTATATATGCTAGATTAAATCTCATTGGCAAGCAAAAGTCTAATTGACAAGTAGATAATGTATATTCATTACCAACAGCCGGTTTAACTTGAACGTCTAACTTTGGTCCATAGAAAGCAGCTTCACCAATTTTTTCTACATAGTCAATTCCAATATCATTTAAAACATGTCTTAATGTATCTTCTGCATTATTCCACATTTCATCATCTGGATAATACTTTTCAGTATTTGCAGGATCTCTTAAAGAAAGTTCAAAACGATAGTTTTTAATACCTAATTCCTTATATACATTTACTATTAAATCTACTACACTCTTAAACTCTGATTCAATTTGTTCTGGAGTAACAAATAAATGTGCATCATTTTGACAGAATGTTCTAACTCTTTCAATTCCTTTTAATGTACCACTTGCTTCAAATCTACAGTCTCTTGCTATTTCACCAATTCTAATTGGCAAATCTCTATATGAGTGAATATCATTAGCATAAATCATCATATGATGAGGACAGTTCATTGGACGAAGAACAAATTCTTCTCCTTCTACTTCCATCTTTGGAAACATAGCATCTTTATAATGTGCCCAGTGACCTGATGTCTTATAAAGTTCAACATTTCCTAGAGGTGGTGTTAATACGTGAGTGTATCCTATCTTCTTTTCTTTGCCTTTAATATAATTTTCTAATTGTTCCCAGATAATATATCCTTTTGGTAAATAAAGTGGTAAGCCCTTTCCAGTTAAATCAGATGTCATAAATATGCCAAGTTCTTTACCTATTTTTCTATGATCTCTTTCTTTTGCTTCTTCTAATTTAGCAAGATATTCATCAAGTTCAGATGCCTTTGGAAAAGAAATTGCATATACTCTTTGAAGCATTTTATTTTTTTCATTGCCTCTCCAATATGCTCCAGCAAAGTTAATTATTTTTACTGCTTTAACTTTACCTGTGCTCATTAAGTGAGGACCTGCACAAAGATCAGTAAAATCTCCTTGTTTATAAAAACTAATTTCTTCTCCTTCTGGTAAATCATTAATTAATTCAACCTTATATGGTTCATCTTTCATTAATTCGATAGCTTCTGCTTTTGGAAGTGTAAATCTTTCAATAGCTATATCTTCTTTAATGATTTTTTTCATTTCTTCTTCAATTTTCACTTTATCTTCATCACTAAAGTGTTCAACTGGATCAAAGTCATAATAAAATCCTTCATCTATTGATGGACCAATTGCAAGTTTTGTTTCTGGAAATAATCTTTTAACAGCTTGAGCCATAATGTGAGAAGTTGTATGCCAATAAGCTTTTTTGCCTTCTAAGTCTCCATCTGCAAAAGTATGGATAACTAGATTGCAATCTTCATTAACAACATATCTTAAATCTTTAACTTCTCCATTTACTTCTCCGCAAGTAGCATTTCTTGCCAAACCTTCTGAAATTTGTTTAGCAATTTCTAAAATTGATTTTCCTTCTTCAACTTCAAGTGAAGAACCATCTTTTAATGTAATCTTTAACATTTTTATTCTCCTTTCTGTTTTACACGAAAAAACACTCCTAAAGCGTTTTTCCGCTTTAGGAGTGTATATATTTACACGGTTCCATCCTAAAATTTAACTTAATTTAGTATCGCTTAACGCGCGAACTTCGTCTGGTTTAGTCGCCAGCACCATGAGAAGTTAGTTCTTCAAAATCGTTTTCTTAAAGCACCTTTCAGTCAGTTTCGAGTGCCTCTCCCTAAAAGAAACCTTATTTTTACTTTTTCTTCCATTCGGCTTTCTAGGCGTATTTTACTACTCTTTTTAAATAATGTCAACTAATTATGCCCAAGGATTTTGTGATTCTGGCTTTCTAATATCAACCAAAAGGCCAAGTATAGAATCACTCCAAACAACCCATCTGCCATCTTTCATTTTTCTTAAAGTAATAAATCTTTCTGTATCTGCTCCACCGCTTCTTAAAAGCAGCCTAATATATCCTTCATTTTGATAAGAATATGGATTATCAAATACATCAATTGAAAGTGGTTCAATAGGAGTATAATCATTATCTGGTGTTGCACCAACAAAATATGATTTTCCAATATATGGCCATTTGTCATTTTGGCTCATTCTTTCATTAATATTAGACTTCATTAAGTTTGAAATTTCTTGTGCTTCTCCCATTAATTTTGAAAGCATATCAAAAAAGATTTCTTTATTATTAGGATCATAAGCACAAATTGCGTGTACTGCTAGTCCTGCTGTTTTAAATGGATCTTGCATATCCCCAATATTTATTTCATCTGCATTATTAATCATTTTTGAATATGTTATTGTCATATTACCATTCCCCTTTTTATTTTAGTTTTTGCTCCGTTTCGTCTGGAATATAATATTTTGTTCCAACCATTTTATCTGGTAAATACTGTTGTTCAACTTCATGATTTGGAAAATCATGAGGATATTTATAACCAACAGAGTATCCTTCCTCTTTCATATCTTCAACAGGAGCATTCCTAATATGCATTGGAATAGTACCTGTATCCATACTTCCGACATCGTGAAGCGCCTTATCTATTCCTAGATAAGCAGCATTAGATTTTGGAGATCTTGCAACATAAGTTGCAGCATCTGCTAACAATATTCTAGCCTCTGGCATACCAATTTGATGAATTGCTTGAAGAGCAGCATTTGCAACAACTAATGCATTTGCGTTAGCCATTCCAACATCTTCAGCTGCACAAATAGCAATACGTCTTGCTAAAAACATAGGATCTTCTCCTGCATATAGTGCTCTAGCTAAGTAGAAAAGAACAGCATCTGCATCTCCGCCACGCATAGATTTAATAAATGCAGAGATATTATCATAATGTGAGTCTCCTGATTTATCAAATTCAACTTTCTTTTTTTGTATGCATTCTATTGCAATTTCTTTTGTAATTAATATTTCACCATCTTCATTCATATCAGTAGTAAGTGCTGCTATTTCTATTGCATTTAAAGCTACCCTTACATCTCCGCCTGATAGTTCTGCAATCATTTTTAGTACATCATCGCTAACATTTAATCCTAAATTTCCAAGTCCTTTTTTAGTATCTGTAACTGCATTTTTTAAAACTTTAAAAACATCTTCATTTGTCAATTCTTTTAGTTTAAATACAGTAGAACGAGATATTAAAGCTTTATTAACACTAAAATATGGATTTTCAGTAGTAGCTCCAATTAGTATAACTGTGCCATTTTCTACATAAGGTAAAAGTGCATCTTGTTGTAATTTATTAAATCTATGAATTTCATCTATAAACAAAACCACTTTTCCGAGATGGATTTAAAAGAGGATTTTCTGTATCTTCAACAATCCTCTTAATATCTGCTACTCCGGCATTTACTGCATTTAGTCTTTCAAATTTGTTCTTAGTAGTATGTGCAATAACTCTTGCCAAACTAGTTTTTCCACAACCTGGTGGTCCCCATAAAATAATGCTCGATAATCTATCTGCTTTTATTAATCTATAAAGCATTTTATCTTTTCCAATTATATCTTCTTGACCTACATATTCATCTAAAGTTTCTGGTGCCATCCTATACGCAAGTGGCGTTTTTTTATTATCCATTTTTTACCTCTTTATTTGTAGCAAGCAATGCTCAGCGTAATATCTCTTTGAACAGTAATCACCGCTACATCTTATTGTTTTGCAAAAAACAATAGAGCCTTTTTAATAATATCTTCTACACTTAATCCTTCACTATTAACAGAAGCTACCGCTTTTGCAGCTTCTCTTTGTGGATATCCTAATACTTGAAGTGCAGCAACAGCTTCTGATAAATTGTCTCCACCAACTTGAATTGTTTCTGTAATAGCATCTTCTGATGAAATTGACTCCTCTGTTTTTAATTTATCTTTTAATTCCAAAATTATTCTTTGCGCAGATTTTGCTCCTATTCCTGGAAGTTTTGTTAGTTCTTTAACATCATTTGTTATAACTGAAAGTGCAAATTTAGAAGGAGAAATATTAGCCAAAATCGTATTAGCAGATTTTGCTCCAACACCACTTACGCCAATTAATAATTCAAACATTCTAAGTTCTTCAGCAGTAGCAAAACCATATAAAGAAATATTATCTTCTCTAACATGATAATGTGTATGAACCATAGCTTCTGAACCAATTTCACCTAATTTATTAATAGTAGATGTAGGAGCATATATTTTATATCCTACACCACCAACATCAATTACAACATAATCTGTGCTTTTAATAGCTAATTTACCTTTAATATATGCAAACATTTTACTCTCCTCTTTTACTTTTTATATCTTGTAATTCAAATCTATACTTTTGACCATTTTTATTTACTTCATCTAAAAACATATTATATGGTCTACACCACAATTTTCCATCACCATATAGTGATCTATAAGCTATCATTTTTTCACCATTTTCACTATTATATATAATATCTTCTACTAAATATAAATCTCCTTTATAATGCTTATAAATCCCTTTTATTTTGATATCGTCCATGAACTATCACCAATGGTAATTATATAATATAGCTGCTTAAAAAAAAACCGAACAAACAAAAAAAGAAGAACTTTTGCTCTTCTTTTTTTGAATTATGTTACTTTATTGGATCTTTTCTGGTTCAGCATAGTCAACGCCAAATGTTTCAACTGTCATTGTTTTTATCTTTGGAGGATTAATAGGATAATCAAATACCTCACCTGCTTGATAAGCCTCTACTATAGCTATGTCGTTACTATCTAATTGACCTCCAGATAGTAGTTTATAATATGCTGCTTCAAAATCATTTGTAGAATATGTAACGGGACTTTCGACAATTTTGTATACTTCATCCATTCCTTCTATTACTTTTCCAAATCCAGCATATAAGCCATCAAGATTTGCATATGCTTCTTCGCCTGTTACAATAAAAAATTGTGAACCTGCAGAGTTTGGATCCTTAGCTCTAGCCATAGATATAACACCTACATCATGTTTTAGGTTATTAGTAAAGTTATTATCATTGAATTCACCTTTAATGCTATATCCTGGTCCACCTGTACCTATTCCGTCTGGATCTCCACCTTGTGCCATAAAACCTGGAATTACTCTATGGAATATTAATCCATTATAAAAACCTGATTTTACTAAAGAAATAAAATTCTCAACAGTAGTTGGTGCAACGTTTGGATATAATTCAATCTTAACCACACCACCATCTTCCATTTCCATTGTGACTACTGGATTTTGTTCAACATTATCATATTTTCCTTGTGGAAGTGGTTCAGCTTTTTCTCCGCTTTCTTGTTTTTCACCACTTTCATTTAATTTATCTAATTCAATTAATTGTTCTACTATTTGTTCATCATCTGTCTTTTCACAAGCAACTAAGCATAAGCAAAAACATACAATAATCATTATAATTAATACTTTTTTCATTTATTTCATCCTTCCATTTTTAAAACTATAACTATTATACATTAATCAACTATTAATTCAATAAAAGGTACAAAAAAGACACATATAAAATGTGTCTTTTTTATCTTTTATACTAATCCTCTTTGTCTCTATTCATATCTTTTAAAAGTTCTAATTGTGATATTAAAAGAGCTTCCATCTTTGCTTTATATACATCAAATTGTTTTTGAGTTTCTTCTAATTTAAGTTGTTTTTCTAAAACCTTTTGTCCAATCTCATCAACAGATTTTCTAGCACTTAACTCAGCATCTCTTAAAATATTGTCTGCCTCTACTCTAGCATTTTGTTTTACAGTTTCAGCTGTTCCTTGTGCAACAACAAGTGCATTTTGAAGAGTATCCTCAATTGACTTATAATGTTGTATTCCTTGATTTAAAACAGCTATTTTATCTTTGTACTCAATATTTTCTCTATAAATTCTTTCATAATCTCTTAAAAGCTCAGCCATAAACTCATGAACTTCTTGAGTACTATATCCATTTACAGCTTGTTTTTTAAATGTTTTATTTTCAATATCTAGTGGAGTTATCATACTACCTACCTCCTTTTTTCTTTATATCAAAGTGGCGACCTTCTTGGTCGCCGCTAATTATTTACTGATATACTATTTAATCCAAGAAACACTATTTGTTTTTTCTTTAACTGTTTCTTTAATAACTTCATTTGTAATCTCATAATTGAATGGAGCTATTAAGAAAATTGAATTAGAAATCTTTTGTATATTGCCATCTAATGCATATACAGCACCACTCATAAAATCGATAATTCTTCTTGCAACGTCTTTGTTAACGTATTCAAGATTTACAATTATAGATTTCTTTTGTTTTAAATGCTCACAAATTTCAGAAGCTTGATCATAACTATTTGGTTGAGATATAACTACTCTAACATTTTGAACTCCTGGAAGCATTGCAACTTTATTCTTTCTTCCCCATCCTAATCTTGGAGTTTCTTCATAGTTTTCTTCTTCAACTTCTACTTCATCATCTATATCTTCTTCTGGATCATATTCTCCATTTCCTAATCCAAACATATCCGCAATTTTGTTTACAAATCCGCTCATTATCTAATAACCTCCCAAAACAAACTATTCTACTTAATATTTTATAGGATTTACACTTATTGTCAACCAGTATAAGGCCATGTAATTGCTATTTAACGCTTCTGTAACAAACCTGTAAAACATCTAGTTTTCTATCAAAACTTTGTCATATAAATTCAGTCTATTTCTATCATCTATTAGTTCTTTATTTAATCCAAGTTCTTCTAGCTCAGCATCTTCGAAATTACTTACTATAGAAAAACCACCAACTTGATTATCTACCTTAACCCATACTTTTCTCTTATATCCTGTAACGCCTTGAACACTAATTGCTTTTAAAGTTTTAGTTATGTTACCTTGAGCATCTTTTATTTCATCATCATAAATTGCTTCATTTGGTAATTTGATTCCTTGATAATCCCACCAAACAATATTTACATTTAATTTTCTATACTGTGATAATTTTTCTATATTGTCTGTAGTTCTTAAAAAAACATATTTTGTATCACCATCTTTAATAATATAATCAACAGTTGCCTTACTTAAATTATTTAAATCAGTTCCAAGTGTGTATTTAACTGTATCATTTAACTTTAAAGATGTTCCTTCTTCTGATTTAGTTACCACTACTAAATATGCATAAAAATTATTAATAATTTTAATCTTATCTGTTGTAATCGGTATCAATTGGTTCGTAGAACTTTTAATATTTTTTAGCATGTCTACTGTGATATTTAAAAAATCTTCTGGTTTCAACGATTCTTCATATCCATCTACTCTATAAGAAACTAGTCCTGCTTTACTTGCTTTTACGCTAACTTTATTCTTTGCTATTTCTTTTTCTAAAGCCATTCTTTTATTAACTAATTCATTTAGTTCTGAACCTTTACCATTCGAACTAGCAATATATTTAACTTTCTTTTCAAGTAATTCATCAATAGCAGTTTTCTTATTATTTAAATCATGAATTTTTTCTTTATCTTTTAAGAGATCATACAAATTACTTTCCAAACTTTTTTCAACATTTTTTACATCCTGTGAATACTCAAGCTGCATTCCTTTCATTATCTCTTGAATTTGTAAATCTATACTATTAATTTCTTTCTTTTGTTCATCATTGTTTTCTTGAATAAAATATGCAATTACATCACCTTGAGCTGCTCTATTATTATCATAGATATTAATCTGTCTCTCGCCCACATACTCACTAGTATCAACTAGTTCTTCATCTCTTATAACATAAGCAATATCTTGTTCGTAATTTGTTATACGACCATTTTTCGCAAGAGCATATCCTGCTGGTTGATTATATAATCTAACTAATTGCGTTACTGCAAATAATCCGTCCAACAACAACTACTGCAATTATAATATATACAATATCTTGTTTTTTTCTATTACTATGCATTATAGTTTTTCTCCTCTTTATTTTCGATAATCATTTGTAATTTGTTCTATCATTTTTTCTTTGTCGTTACCATCTATCCATTTTATATTCTTAGTTTTCTTAAACCATGTTACTTGTCTTTTAGCATACCTTCTACTTTGCATTTTGATTTTTTCTATCATTTCATCAAAAGTTGCATTGCCATCTAAATACTCAATAACTTCTTTATAACCTAAACCTTGCAAAGCAGTTTTAGAAAAATTATATTTTTCTCTTATTCTTTTAACCTCATCTATAAGTCCTTGATTAATCATCAAGTCCACACGTTTATTTATTCTTTCATATAAGATTTCTCTATCCAAATCGATTCCATAAATCAAATAATCATATGGAACTTCTTTTTGAGATTCTTTATCTATAAGTGATTTTGTTTTACCTGTTACTTTATATATTTCAAGTGCTCTAATCACTCTTCGTATATTATTCTTTTCAATTATTTTAGCAGATTCAGGATCAACTTTTAAAAGCATGTCAAATAAAAAATCATTCCCTTTTTCATTTGCAATCTTTTCTAATTCTGCTTCATATTCTAAATCTTTTTGAATATCTTCAAATTCTATACCATTTACAATCGTATTTATGTAGAGACCTGTACCGCCAACAATTATTGGTGTTTTACCATTTTTAATAATTTCCTCAATTTTTTTTAATGCTTTTTCTCTATATAAAGAAACATTAAATTCTTCATCTGGTTCTACAAAATCAATTAGATGATGAGGAATGCAACCTGTCTCATCCTTTGTTGGCTTGGCAGTTCCTATATCCATATATTTATAAATTTGCATTGAATCTGCAGATATTACTTCGCCATTTAATCTCTTTGCAAGTTCAACTCCGAAGTGAAGTCTTTCCGAGATGCAGTTGGGCCACAAATAACAATTACTTTTGGTTTCATACTAAAAACCTTTCCTTTTAAATTTCTTTTCTATCTCATCTTTAGTTAATCTAATAGCAGTTGGTCTTCCATGTGGGCATGTAAAAGGATTATCTAAAACCAACAATTCATCAAACAATGTTTTGATTTCATTTTCACTTAATTTCATATTAGCTTTAACAGCAGCCTTACAAGCAACAGTTGCTAAGAATCTATTCTCAACTTCTTCTGTTGTTGTCTTGGAAGTGATGTCCATTCCATCAATTATATCTAGGAACAAATCCCTTGTATTCATCTCATAGCAAATAGCTGGAACTCCAGTTATTTTGATTGTATTTTCGCCAAATTCTTCTAATTCAAATCCTGCGTTTCTAAAAATATCCATATGTTCTTGAACTGCTCTCATATCTTTTTTAGATAATTCTAGAACATCTGGAAGAAGAAGCATTTGTGATTCTTTTCCGCCATCATTATAATAATTAGATTTTATTTTTTCATAAAGAACTCTTTCGTGTGCAGCGTGTTGATCTACGATATATACTTCATCATCAATTTGAATCAAAATATATGTTAAAAATGCAACACCAATTATCTGATAATCTGGAAGATTTGGTTTTATCATACTCTTTGCTAGGTTTGAAAAGATGTCTTCTTGAGCTATATCGTTCTTCTTTTCTTCATCATTTTTTTCTGCTTTTTCAAAATCTTCATCTGTAACTTTAATATTATTTATATCAAAACCTTTATCTTCTTTTTCCTCTTCTGCAGAAAAGTTTAATTTAGATAAACTAATGTCTTCATCATCGCTTTGAGTAGCAACATATTTTTCATCATCTTCTTTTAGCATGTCCATTTCTTTTTTGAAATTAACAGCTATTACATTGTTACTGTTTTCTTTTTCATTTTCTTCGTTAATTACCTCTGAAGAGAGATCAATATTTAAATTAACTTCTTCCGTATTATCTGCTTTAGATATATTATCGACACTTTCTTCAGTGACACTATTTTTGATTTCTTCATTATCTTTTTTAGATTCTAAAGAATCATTAATAGGTCTATATTTATCAAATAAGCCTTCTTTTCTTTCTCTAAATTCTTTTTCTTTTGAAGTCTCTTCATCATCAACTACTGTTAGGTCTTGAGAATATAATGCATTTTTTATTGCGACATTAATAGCAGAAAATACTTTTCCTTCATCTTGAAATCTTACTTCAAGTTTTGCAGGATGTACATTAACATCTACGAGCTCAGGATCCATTTTGATATTTAAAACGCAAAATGCATATCTTCCCTCATGAAGAAGAGTACCATATGCTTTATCAACTGCAGCAGATAACACTTTATCTTTTATATTTCTTTCATTTACATAGAATAATTGATTAGATCTATTAGAACGTGCAATTTCAGGCTTGCCGCAAACACCGGTAATAGTATATCCTTCATATTCTGAATTTACATCCAGAATATTATTAGCTACATCTTTTCCATAAACACTATAAATAACTGCCTTTACGTCTCCGTTTCCCGAAGTTTGTAAAACTGTCTTTTTGTTGTTAACTAATTTAAACGATATCTCTGGATGGATTAAAGCAATCTTTGAAACTGCTTCTTCTATATATCCTCCTTCAGTAAAATCTTTTTTTAAGAATTTGTACCTAACAGGTGTATTATAAAATAATTCTTTTACTAAAATAGAAGTACCAATTGGTGCACCACATTCTTCTTGATTTACAATTTCTCCATTTTCAACCCACACTTTAATGCCTGTTTCTTGGTTTTCAGTACGGGTTGTCATCTCTATTTTACTTATACTTGCAATAGATGCTAATGCTTCACCTCTAAACCCCATTGTTGATACTTTAAGTAAATCTTCTGCTTTTCTAATTTTTGATGTTGCATGTCTTTCAAAAGAAAGTGCTATGTCATCAGGGGCAATTCCCTTACCATTATCTGTGATTCTAATGCTTGTTATTCCTCCATTTTCTATTTCTACAATAATTGAATCTGCACCAGCATCAATTGAATTTTCACACATTTCTTTTACAACATTTGCAGGTCTTTCAATAACCTCTCCTGCTGCAATTTTATTAATGGTTTGATCATCCAATAAAACTATACTTCCCATCTTTTGTGCCCCCTATTTTATAAAACTATTCATTTACTTTATCTACAATTAATTTTAATCTTTTAAGTTGTGTTAATACTTCCTCTTTAATAATTGGATTTGATTTTTCAAAATTTGCTACTGGATAAACAAAAGCCTCATCTTCAAACAAAGATTTATCATTATAGCTTCCATATTCTAACGTTACATATTTTAGAGTTGATTTGTATTTTGGAAGATATTCTTCTAAAAACTTATAGTCTTCTTCAGTTAACTTTCCATGATAATCAAACCTATTACCAAATCTTTCTTCAGCCGCTTTTATGAATCTTATTTGTCTTTCAGTAAATTGTTTTCTAACTTCTTCTTTAGAGATATCTGGCAAATCAAACATTCCAGCCAAATGAAATTCAACGACTCTGTCCATAGGAAGCTTAGAAACATATTCTTCAAGAGTCATGTTAAAATGCTTCGCTGATTGTCTAGCATGTGAAATATCAAACAAAAAATAAATGTCATTTTCATGAACTATTTTAGAAATAATTTCAGGTCGCAATAAATACTCACAGTGTCTATAATGCTTTCTATATGGTATATTTTCAAGTGCTATATCTGTGTTAAATGCTTTTTTGAAATCTATAATATTTTGCTTAATTGCTTCGTACGTTTCTTCTTCAGTTTGATCTTTATTTCTAGCGCAAATATGGGCTGAAAAATATGGAGTTTTTGATTTTTCTAAAATCTCTTTTGTTTTTTCTACATCAGTAAATTTAATTAAATCTTTATCTCCAAATGCAGAAGCTTTCCCAATCGCTCCATGAAACATAAGCCATCTTTGTTGCCAGCACCATTCAAGACCACTTAAATCCTCATTTAAGCTATATAATTTAAAGTAATCAATAAAGTCTATTTTATCTTCTTCAAATAATTCTTTAACTTCTAACAAATAGTTCACACCTAATTGCATTTCTTTTGTACTCTCCTTTTATTTATCTTATTGTATTAAAGTTTTTCTTTCATTTTAACTAAAGTATTTAATGCATCAATTGGAGTCAATTCATTTAAATTAATCTTATCTAATTCTTGTGCAATTTCTCCCAATTTGTAATTAAATAAATCTACTTGCCCGAAAGAAGCTGCTGTTTGTTTAACAGCCTTATTATTTTTTGATTCATATACAAAGTTTTGTTCTTTTAAATCTTTTAAAATTGTATTTGCTCTTGTAATTACAGTACTTGGAATTCCAGCTAATTTAGCAACATGAACTCCATAGCTTTCATCTGCTCCGCCTTCAATAATTTTACGAAGAAAAATTACGTCTTCTCCTTTTTCTTTAACAGCAATACAATAATTTTTTATTCCATCAATTTTATTTTCTAATTCTGTTAGCTCATGATAGTGTGTAGCAAATAAAGTTCTTGCCCCTATCTTTGATTTGTTGGCAATATATTCAACCGTACTCCAGGCAATTGAAAGGCCATCATAAGTTGATGTTCCTCTTCCAATTTCATCTAGAATTAATAAACTCTTGTTAGTTGCATTATTTAATATATTAGCAACTTCTGCCATTTCAACCATAAATGTTGATTGTCCAGTAGATAAATCATCAGATGCGCCAACCCTTGTAAAAATTCTATCTACTATACCTATTTGTGCACTGCTAGCTGGAACGAAGCTTCCAATTTGTGCCATCAAACATATTAAAGCAACTTGTCTCATATATGTGCTTTTACCTGCCATATTAGGACCTGTAATAACATTTACTCTGTTACTCTCTGTATCTAATAAAGTATCATTTGGAACAAAGCTTCCTGATGGAATTAGCTTTTCTACAACTGGATGTCTTCCATCTTTTATTATTATCTCTTCACCATCATATACTTCTGGCATAACATAGCTATTATCTTCTGCAACTTGTGCAAATGAATTAAGAACATCTAAAGTAGCAATCAAAGTAGCTGTATCTTGTAATCTTTTAATCTCTTTAGTAATTTTATTTCTAATTTCTATAAAGATTTCATACTCTAAATTAACTGTTTTTTCTTGAGCTCCCAAAATAATACCTTCCATATTTTTAAGCTCTTCTGTAATAAACCTTTCACCAGTAGTTAAAGTTTGTTTTCTTATATATCTATCTTCTGGTACGTTGGAAACATTACCTTTAGATACTTCTATATAGTAACCAAAAACTTTGTTATATCCTACCTTTAGATTTTTTATTCCTGTTAATTCTCTTTCTTTTGCTTCCAAGTTTGCAATCCATTGTTTGCCATCTCTTGCAGCACTAATGTATTGACCAATTTCTTCTGAATAAGTAGGTTTTATGATTCCGCCTTCTTTTATAGTAACTGGTGGATCATCAACAATTGCATCATCAATTAATTTATAAATATCTTTTAATTCATCTATATCATTATAAATATTATTTAATATTTTAGAATTGCAGTCTTTAAGTAATGCCTTAACATCTGGAATTTTTGATATAGAATTTTTTAAAGTAATTAATTCTCTAGCATTTACTGTGCCATAAGCAATTTTGCCAGCCAAACGCTCTATATCATAAACCTTCCTTAAGCTTTCTTGAAGCTCTGAGCGAAGCATTAAATTATTATTTAATTCTTGTACTCCTCCTTGACGAAGCTTAATGTCATCAATATCTAGCAAAGGTTCTTCAATCCATTTGCGAAGTAATCTTCCGCCCATTGATGTTGATGTTTGATCAAGAACCCATAATAAACTTCCTCTTTTATTTCTATCTCTTAATGTTTCTGTAAGTTCTAAATTTCTTCTAGCAATACTATCTAAAGTCATATACCTAGAAACATTATAAACATTAATCTTATTTATATGAGTTAAATCGATTTTTTGAGTTTCTTTAATATATTTAATCAATATTAAACAAGCTTTAGATGCATTTTTTAATTTAGTCATTTCTATAAAACCATCTGAATTTAACACATTATTAGATGTAGAATTTTCTTGAAAAAGTGCAACATTTTTATCCTTTAATTTAATTGAATCTGTATTTTGCATAGATTCAGTAGTTTTACTATTTGCTAGATAATCATTTAAAGAATTAACATCTCCATTATTTTTAGAAATATAATCAAAAACTGATCCTTCTTTTTCGATTTCTAAAGGTAAATTTTCATTTGAAAAATAGATATTAAATCTTTCTTTTATTGAATTAATACTCTTTTCATCATCAAACATCTCCTTGTTTACTACTATTTCAGCAGGAGATGTTTTTGCAATCTCATTTATAAGCTTTTCAAAGTTATTACCGAGAAGAAATATCTGTAGCAAAAAATTCGCCCGTAGAAACGTCGCAATACGCATAGCCGTAGCAAAGCCCCTTTTTATAGATTGCAGCAATATAGTTGTTTTTTCTATCATCTAGCATATTGCTCTCAATTACTGTTCCAGGAGTAATAATACGAATTACATCCCTTTTTACAAGCCCTTTAGCAAGTGAAGCATCTTCTAATTGTTCACAAATAGCTACTTTATGACCTTTTGAAACAAGCCTTGGAATATAGCTTTCTACACTATGGAAAGGAATTCCACACATAGGAGCCCTTTCACTTAATCCACAATCCTTTCCTGTTAATACCAATTCTAGTATATTTGATGCAATTTCTGCATCATCAAAAAACATCTCATAGAAATCGCCTATTCTATAAAGAAGTATACAATCATTATATTGATTTTTTGTCTCTATATATTGACTCATCATAGGAGAAATTTTTTTAAAATCTTCTTCTTTTAATTCACTTAATTTCATCTAAAAAACCTCTATTTTTAAATAGTTTTTGAGTGTTCAAAAACTTAGAATTTTCCTAGAATATTCTATCATTTTGGGTATTTTTATGCAACAAATTAAAAGTCATAAAATTGTAGAAAAATTGCAATAAAAAAACCACCAGCTTTAAAAGCCGGTGGAAAAATCATTACTTCTCCTTTCTGATTTTTTTCGCCCATCCCAAAAGAATGACAGGGATGGAAACAGAAACCATTACACCAAAATGAGGGAAAATCCCAAGCATCCAGGTGTATGCAGTTGTTATCCAACCGCAGATGGTTTCAGTCAGCAGCCCCCATTTTCCTATCCGATACCATGTAGCCGTAAGCATCTGGCCACATGTCGCCACCTGGCTCGGAAAGAAACCTGTTACCAGGATTCCGATCAAGTACATGCCGGTCAGGAACAGGAGCGCGGAAATTACGAACTTCACAAACTTCTTCATGTGAAGTCCTCCTTTCTTTTAATTTACGATATACATTATATCATATTTATGTAAACTTTTCAATATTGTCTAAAAAAGTCCTATTTTTTTTATTAATTTTTCAAAAAAATCAATAAAAAAACATGTAAAACAAGAGTTTTACATGTCATTTTTTGTGAAAATTTAATTATTGAAGTTCAACAACAGCACCAGCATCAACTAGTTGTTTTTGAAGAGCTTCAGCATCAGCTTTAGAAACGTTTTCTTTAACAGCTTTTGGAGCAGCTTCAACTAATTCTTTAGCTTCTTTTAAGCCAAGACCTGTAGCTTCTTTAACTACTTTGATAACGTTCATTTTGCTATCACCGATTTCTTTTAATACAACGTTGAATGATGATTTTTCTTCTGCGGCAGCAGCGCCACCAGCAGCAGGAGCAGCAACAACAGCTGCAGCAGCTGCAGATACTCCGAATTTTTCTTCAATAGCTTTAACTAAGTCAGCTAATTCTAATACTGATAGTTTTTCAACTTCAGCAACAATTTCTTCAATTTTCATGATTTTTTTCTCCTTTTTTATTTAATATTATTTTATTTTAATTTTTATCCTTCCCTTACTATTTTTGCAAGAAGCATAAGAAGTAGTAAGTTGCAAGGAAGTTGAGATTCAAATACCGGAGGCGTGCTTTTGCACGTTGAGGATTTTGAATCGATAACTGACGCAGCAAATTGCTGCTTATTATGCTTCTTGTTCTTTTTGTTGACGAACTTGATCAAGTACAACTGCAAAGTTTCTGATATTTGCAAGTAATACTGTAGCAAGTTGTGTAAGAAGCATTTCTCTTGATGGAAGTTTTGCTAGTCTTTCAATTTCTTCAACTGAAATAACTTTGCCATCCATTACTCCACCTTTAATTTTGTAAAACTCAGATGTTTTAGCATAGTCATAAAGAACTTTAGCTGGTTCTACGTAGTCTTCGTAGCTAAAAGCTATAGCTGTAGGACCTTCTAGTAATCCTTCTAATTCATCTAATTTTGCTTCTTTAGCAGCAAATCTTAAGATTGAATTTTTTGTAACTTTGTATTCTGTACCAGATTTTCTTAAATCAGCTCTCATCTTTGTAACATCACTTACATTGATTCCTCTGTAATCTGCAAGAATAACTAATTTTGATTTTTCAAACTTTTCTTTATAAAGTTTTACTTCATCTTGTTTTTTAGCAAGTACTTTTGCATTTGCCATAATTAAATTTTCACCTCCATTTAATTACCTTTTTATATTAATTAATTATTAATATACAAAATAAAACTCCAGTATCCACCGAGAATACTGGAGTTCAAAACTCTTAAATAGTACCTCGGTAGGAAACTTTTATGTATTAAATACAACCTACTATCTACGGTTATTCATCTTTATGGCGATCAATGATCGCCGCTACAATTAACCTTTGATATCTACTCCAGGACCCATTGTGCTAGATACTGAAATACTTTGAATGTATGTTCCTTTTGCAGCAGCTGGTTTTGCTTTAACTATAGCTTCATATAAAGCTTCATAGTTTTCAACAAGTTTTTCTGCTCCGAAAGAAGCTTTTCCGATTGGGCAGTGAATGATATTGTTTTTATCTAATCTATACTCAATCTTACCTGCTTTAATTTCTTGAACTGCTTTAGCAACATCCATTGTAACTGTTCCAGATTTTGGGTTTGGCATTAATCCTTTTGGTCCTAATACTTTACCTAGTCTACCGATGATACCCATCATATCTGGTGTAGCAACGATAACATCATAATCGAACCAGTTTTCTTTTTCTATTCTTGGTATTAAATCTTCTGCTCCAACAAAGTCTGCACCAGCAGCTGTAGCTTCATCAGCTTTAGCTCCTCTTGCAAATACTAAAACTCTTTGAGTTTTACCTGTTCCATGAGGAAGTACGATAACTCCTCTAACTTGTTGATCAGCATGTTTAGAATCAACACCTAGTTTGAAATGAGCTTCAATAGTCTCATCAAATTTTGCTTTTGGCATTTTTTCAACTAATTCAATAGCTGCTTTTGCGTCGTAAGATGCTTCTTTATCAATCATCTTAACGCTGTCTTGATACTTTTTACTTCTTTGTTTCATTTAATTTTCCTCCTTTGGTTGTAGCGACTGTCTTAGACAATCTCCCATAAATATATAATTTCGTAGTGGCGATTATCGATCGCCATGGACTAATTTTTGTCCACTACGTAAATTATTCAGCAACAATGATACCCATTGATCTTGCAGTACCTTTAACCATACTCATAGCTGCTTCTAATGATGCTGCATTAAGATCTGGCATTTTTTGTTTTGCGATTTGTTCGCAAGTTTCTTTTGAAATTGTAGCTACTTTATCCTTATTTGGTTTTGCACTACCTTTTTCAATTTTAGCTGCTTTAAGTAGTAAGTCTGCAACTGGTGGAACTTTTGTGATAAATGTAAAAGACTTATCTTTGTTAACTGTAATAACAACTGGGATAGTCATTCCTGCCATATCAGCAGTTCTATCATTAAATTCCTTAACAAATTGCATTATGTTGATACCACTACCACCTAATGCTGGTCCAACTGGTGGAGCTGGAGTAGCTTTACCAGCAGGAATTTGTAATTTTATAATTTTTACTTCATTTTCTGCGCCTTTAGCTGCCATTTATTACCCCTCCTAAAAATTTACATCTTTTGGACTTGGCCAAAGTCTAGCTCAACTGGTGTCTCTCTACCAAACATTGAAACTAATACTTTTACTTTAGCCTTTTCCATATTTATAGATTCTACTACACCAACGAATGATTCTAATGGACCAGAAATTACCTTAACTGTATCTCCAGCTTCAAAATCAATCTCAACAGGAGCTGTTTCGAATCCCATCTTTCTGATTTCTTCTTCAGTAAGTGGTTCTGGCTTTCCACCAGCACCTACGAATCCTGTGACACCTCTTACGTTTCTTACAACGTACCATGTCTCCTCAGTAAGAATCATCTTCACCAAAACATATCCTGGGAAAACTTTTCCAAGTGTAGTTTTCTTTTTACCATCTTTAATCTCAATTCTTTCTTCCATTGGAACAACTATTTCTTGAATGACGTCTTGCATATGTCTATTCTCAACAGCTCTTTCCAAAGTATCTTTTACTTTGTTCTCATAGCCCGAATAAGTATGTGCAACGTACCATTTTGCTTGTTCTTCATTGTTTGAACCATCTTGAGGCATTTAGTTACTCCTCCTTTATATTAGAATTAGATTTCATTTATTATTTAATAAGATTCCAATATTGACCATTTAACCATTGGAAAGCTAAGTTAAGAATTACTAAGATAGCAGTAATAATTAAAACAAATAATATAACTGTACCTGTGCTTTTAACTGTTTGTTCTCCAGTTGGCCAAATAACCTTTTTAAGTTCTGTGAACATATTAGAGAAAAAAGAACCTTTTTTTACATTTGCTTCAGGTTTATCTGACATATTAATCACACCTTTTTAAAAAAATTATTTTGTTTCCTTATGAACTGTATGTTTCTTGCAGAATTTGCAATACTTTTTCATTTCAAGTCTGTCTGGATCATTCTTTTTATTCTTTTTCTTGTCGTAATTTCTTTGATTGCATTCTGTGCAAGCAAGAGTAATTTTATCTCTCATTTTTTAACACCTCCGTATAGGTATAAGCCTTAGAGAATCTTGTATTTAGGCAGACATAGAAGCACCCTTAAGACTTCACATATCTTAAGAAATCTGACCATAAAAAAAGAACCTCATGCGGTTTGCGTAATCATTATAATACCCGCATAGGTTCTTGTCAATTGTTTTTTAAGCTTTTTTATGCTTTTCAAGCACAATTTTATATACCTTTTCACAATCATTTGTCATCTTTTCAACAGAGTAGTATTTTTCAACCACTGTTCTGTTATAAGCGCCTTGTCTTTCAAGGCTTTTGGCATCTTTTTGCATCAATTCTAATATATCTTCTTCTAATCTTTTTTCCGAAGATTGTTCTAACCCTCTACAACAAAAGTTAGTTTCTATTCCTTTTTCTAGCTTTGTTTCATCAAAAATACCTATATAGCCCTCATTTCCAGCTACAATAGTAGGTTTTTCTGCCGCCATGGCCTCTAGAGCAGATCTACTAACACCTATAAAAACCTTTCCCATAGATGCAAATTTATTAATATCTGTACGAGCTCCTGTTAAAACTATTAATTTTTTTCCTAATTTTTCATTAATCTCATCAGATTTTTGTTTAATTTCATCAAAGCTATCTCCGCCACCAACAATAATTATTTCTAAATTATCTATTTTAGAATCTAAATTTTCAGAAATATTTACTAATTGTTTAGCAACTAAAGCTCTACTTTCATCAAGTCGACTAATATAGACGATTCTATTAGCATTTTCATTTAAACTAAACTCTTTTTCGATATCTTTATAGTCTATATTTTTGCTAAATTTTTCTGTATCAATTCCATTAACAGTCACTACAATCTGGCTTTCACTAACCCCATAATTCTTAATAAGATATTCTTTAATATCTTCACTGACAGCAACTGTGCCTTCTCCCCAGTTAGTCATTAATTTAAGTAAGGGAGTAACTTTAAAGGTCCAGTGAGCAGAAGTAACATATGGAAAGTGCATTCGTCTTTGTAATTTTCCTAAAAGAAACGAACTGATTCTTGTATGAGAATGAACTAAGTCGATTTTTTCATTTTTAATCAACTCTTTTAAAATCTTAACGGATTTTAACATGTTTTTAGGATTCTTATTATGAAGAGGAGCCCAAACAGTATGAATTCCAGAAGCTTCTAACTCTTCGTTATACTTACCGCCATTAGAAACAACCCATACTTCATTTCCTCTTTTTTTCAGCTCTTTTGAAAGCTCTAGAATATGGGTCTCGGCACCGCCTATCCCCATGCTCATAGTAGCCATTAATATTTTCATATTAATTTCCCTTCGAAACAAAACTAACAATAAGGTGATGTTTTATCACCGCTACTATTAAAACAATAATAATCCAAATGCTAATTGTAAAACTAAAACTATGATTAAGCCTGGAACACCTAAGAAACCTACTATTAAAGCAGATAACCAGTTAACAGCTACTCCTAAGCCAATATATTTTAATACAGTTAAAACTATAAAGCCAATTAAAGCATTGATTAATATTCCTACTAAAAACTTAACTGATTTTCCAACTAATTTTAAAACAAGTAAAACTACTGCTAATGCTATAGCAAATACAACAATTGATTGAATCATTTTAATTCCCTCCTTAAAAATATCTAAGAATAATATACCACATTATTCTTCATATTCAAACTCCCAATCGAAAATTTGAACAATATCTCCATTTTTTATACCCTGCCTTTTAAGCTCACTATCTACCCCTATTTTTCTAAGGTTAAGATGAAAATATGCTAGTGACTCATAGTCCGAGAAATTAATTCTCCTCATTAATTTTTCAACCTGCTTTCCAGTTACTATAAACTTGCCATCTTTTCTACTTACTTCAAATCCATCTTCTTCCTCATCTTCTAGAGTATAATAAGCTGTTTCTTCAGTAACTTCAAACTCTGTTTTTGGTATAGTTTGTAATACATCATAAACTCTATTAAATAATTCGTCTAATCCTTCACCAGTAACTGCAGATATTTTATAAATCTCATATCCTTTTTCTTTTGCTAATTTCTTAAGTCTTTCAAAGTTTTCTTCATCTTCTAGAACATCTATTTTATTAGCAGCTACGATTTGTAATTTATTTGCTAAATTTTCATCATATTTTAAAAGTTCTTCATTTATTTTATTAAAGTCATCAACCGGATCTCTACCTTCAGTACCTGCAATATCAACAACATGAATTAATAGTCTTGTTCTTTCAACATGCCTTAAAAACTTAAGGCCTAGTCCTACTCCCTCACTTGCTCCTTCTATCAATCCTGGAATGTCTGCTAAAACAAAACTTCTATTATCATCTAATCTAACTACACCCAAATTAGGATCAATAGTTGTAAAATGATAATTAGCAATTTTAGGTTTGTTCTCCGTCATCCTAGATAACAGTGTTGATTTTCCAACATTTGGATATCCTAAAAGACCAACATCAGCAATTAACTTAAGCTCTAAAATAATAGTTAGTTCTTTTCCAGGCTCACCTGTTTCTGCAAAATTAGGTATTTGTCTTGTAGCTGTGGCAAAATGACAATTTCCTTTTCCACCTTTTCCGCCTTGAAGAATACATTCAACTTGATCTTCTTTACTTAAATCTGCAATTATTTTTCCAGTTTCTTCATCTTTTATAACTGTTCCCTGAGGAACTTTTATATAAATATCTGCACCTTTTTTTCCATTGCATCTAGATCCGCTTCCATTTTCACCATTACCAGCAGAAAACTTTTTCTTATACCTAAAATCCATCAATGTATTTAGGCCAAGATCTACTTGAAAATATACACTTCCACCTTTTCCACCATCTCCGCCATCTGGTCCACCATTTGCAATATATTTTTCTCTTCTAAAAGATATTGCACCATTTCCACCATTACCAGAGCTAATGAAAATTTTTGCATAATCTATAAACATGATTACTAACTCCTTTTATTATTCATCATCATCATCTGACTTATATGAAATAATACTATCACTTTCAACTACTTTTCCGTTAACAGATACTTTCATACCTATTCTTTGTAAACGACCATCAACAGGCTCAAATTTTAATTCGAATTGTTCATAAGTACCTGGTTCAACTTCAATTTTTGGATTTGAAATAATATTAAATCCTTCATCTTTATTATTAGTTGTATACAACTTTGTACCCGAAAAATCAATAGTTGCCTTAGAAGATTCATAGTTATATATGTAAAAAATAATTGAATCTCCATCTTTATATTTAAAAGAAGTCTGACAACTAATATGAACTTTTGAGTTAGAACTAAATGCAAATCCTATTTTTTCTTCATAATCATAGTCACCAAAATATATGTTGCGATTATCTTTATTTCTATAATTGTCACATTTAATAGTATCAACATAGTAGCCTTCACTTGTATATATATTAAATGTTAATCTTCCATATACTACAACAAAATCTTTTACTATTAGTGTTTTGTCTCCACCATATTTTTCTTCTATATATTTTTTCAAAGAGCCTTCTTTTCTAAAACGAGCATATCTATATTTAGAACTAAGCATTTTATCTAAGCTTTCAATATCTTTGTTTTGTATTAGTCCTAAAATGTAGTCAATTGTAGCATCTACATCATTTCTTCCTTCTTGGTTAAGATTTAAATATTCTGGCGTATAATCCGTAGAACTATACTTGCCTGACACTTCACCATCGTTGATAGCTTCAACTTTCTTTTGAACAATTTCATCGTAATAAACTACATTATTTTTTCCTTTATTAATACTTTTAATTATTGAAGAGATAATAAAGAAAAGTACGACAAATGCAATAATTCCTATCATAATTCTTAAAATGGTTTTATCACTCATAGAAATAACCTCTCTTTTTATAGAGAAATTCTCAAATAAAAATAATTAAATTTCTATTTGAGAATTCTCTTTTTTAATATTAGTTTCCAAAATCTGTCATTTCAGCAAGAATATTTAGCGCATTTGATGATCTAGCAGCTTCCGTTGCAGGTCCATATGAACCTGGACGTTCATAATTATATAAACCAATTGTAGTAGCACCTATTGTTTTAAGAGCTGCGACTTTATCCTCGCCACTTAATTCACTTATTTTAAATTTCATTACTGTATCAAAGAAATTAGTTGAACTTACCCCAATATCATTAGAAGGTCTTGATGTAGCCGTTTCATATAAATGCGTACCAAGTTCTAAAAGCAAGTTTTCATCTTGAAGCATTTCAAGAATTGTTCTTTTTCCTTTTAGACTCTTTATATTATCTGGATAATTATCAAATCTATCAGAACCATAATCTCCGAAATTCTTGCCTTCTAATTCAGAAATTAAGTAATTTAATTGTAATCCTGCATCTGAAACAGATACTCCAAACTGTTTTGAATACTCAATAAGTAATCGTTGTCTTCCATCTAACCATTGGCATAAGCCATATGCATTTGTAGTATATATTTCTTGTGGACAAGTACCACTATCAATCATTTCTGTATATTTAGCACCATCTACATCAGCATATTGTGCTGGCAATTTAGGCTTCTTTGTATTTAGGTTATTTGATACAAAGCTAGATTCAGATTGGATATTGCCCATCATACCTGCAACACCATATGGATTTCCAATAATAAGCATTAATTCATTCCAAATAGCAACTTTATCAACATTTCCACCTGAAAAACTAAATGCTTGCATCAAACCAGGATAGCTTCCATGAATTCTTCCCATATTACGCATAACTTTTTTCATAAAATCTACATCTGAGAATTTTGGATTTGTATGCAATGTTTCTCCATCATACTCTGGTTTACCTAAATCTGTAGAAACATTAGATTCAGTAGATAATGCTGAAAAATCAGTTCCATCTTCTTCTTGTTTTAGATAAGAGACACTCGAAACAAGAGCATATTGAGGAGTATAGTTTTTAATCTTAAGATATCCATCACTTGTAGTTTCTGCTTGTTTCATTGGAGTTGTTGAAGGAATCTCAGCTCTACTACCATCAGTAACAGATTGAATTCCTGTATTTAAATTGCTTGTTCCTGGCTTTTGTCCAAATGGAAATACTGTTCTAGCAGATGAGAAATAATCACTATCTAAGAATGCATCGTTTCCATTTAATGCTTGATCTTGATAATTTGCCATTATTTCTTCATCTATTTCATCATTAATACCAGCACCTAAAACTTGTGCGGCTTTATCCGCATACCAGAATGGCGTAAAGAATGGATACATGTATTTAACTGGCATAGCTTCTGTTCCGCCAACCCTAACATTCATATGACAGTGGAATCCGCCACTCTTACCAGTTGTTCCTTCATATCCTATTACTGTGCCAGCACCAACATATTGTCCAACTTGTACAACAGGATAACGTTTCATATGACAATATGAAGTCGTTACTTGTGGTGCATCGCTTGCTTTAGATGCAGCACTACCAACTTTAGTAGGACCGCTATGAACAATTTTAACCCAGAAGCCACTTACTGCATCGCCACCGATAGCATCTACAACACCTGGTGCAACAGCTCTAACTTCTTGCCATTTCATTTCTTTTTCTAGTTTATTCTTTACTATCTTCTCAGCAGCACTACCACTTGTATCTTTTAATACCAAAGCTTGTCTATATAACTCATATGCATAACAAGCAGCAGCAGTACCATTAAATGTATAAGTTCTCTTTCCTAGCTTTAATGTAACCGGTGTATCATTAAAATACAATCCTGTTCCACCGGTACTAGATGGATTATATGAAGAATCAATATTATCCCAATCAACATCTTCTAATAAAGAAGCATCAGAGTCCAGTGAGAAATCATATCCGCCAATATTAATTGTCTCTCCTTCTCTAATTTCTTTATCGCCTTCAAATAATAAAACATCACCCATTGATGGAACATATCTTGCTTTAAGTTTTGAAGTTACTCCACCATATGGAAAATATCCATAGCCATAGAACTGGTTAACCATGGTTCTTCTAGAAGATTGAATAGACCTCTTACCTTCAAAGACAGCGCCATATATTCTTTCTGTTTCTGTTCTACCATAAAGGTCTGCAGCAGCGTGAGCAGTTGTTGTTCCACCCCACATACCTATTTTCTTATTCTCATCCTCGCTAGCATTAGCAGAAATTGCATAAAGCATTCGAGATGTTTGATCTCCAAATAACCACAAAGCATAAACCGCATGTTGACCAGTATGTTGTCCAGATGAATCAATAATTTCTGTTTCATCATATAAGTCATAATCGACTACTTGCCAAGTAAAGATTGGTGTTCTGCTTCTTAATTTTGCTTCATTTGTTTGCTTTGAACCAGAAACTGATATTGTTTTATCATAGATTGCATCATTTGGTGTACAAATAATTCTATCAAGCCAGAAAGCTTTTTCTGAGTTTAATGGATCATAACCTAAAATTTCATAAGGAATGTATAAATAACTATACGAATTTTCATTAATCATAGGTTCACCATTTGATCTCTTTTTAGGTTCAAATCCTGGAACAAAAGATATATTAGATTTATCATATTGGTTTGAAGTACCAGTATCTCTTATTCCTTTTGAATACATTATTAATGCATATAGATCTCTTATTGCGTGGTCAGCAGCACCTACACCTGTTTGTGCAACCTTTTCCCATTCAGAAAGAATTAATTTTATATCTGCTTCTCTTCCAGAGTTATCTTTTCTTACACTACCAAATATCGGTGCAAATAAATCACATCTCCATTTGATGCTCTTATATTCAGAAATAATATCTTTAATACCTTGAGCATCTGAGTTATTTGTTACTAGATAATGCCAATCTCCATGATCTTTAAATTCACCTTGAATCTTTAGAACATTATGGAAATCTTTTTCAGCAGCCCAATAATTTGCATATTTTACGAAGTATGCAGGCATTTCTTTATCTATTACTCTTTGAGAAATAGGTTCAACTGAAACTCTAGTTGGAAATACTACATGGAAGTTAATTTTTACTGATACACTACCTAAATCAAATGAGCCACCTGTATAGCTCCATTCAAAATCTTCAGAAGTTGTTTTACATTCCTCATTATTAACTTGTCTATATGTCGGAATAGAAGTAGAACCATACGAACCACTATCTGGTCCTAATTTATTTTTGAACATATAGTTTTGAATAATTTCTTTTCCTGATACTTGGCTATTAAGTGCTTCTCTTATTTTCCCAAGTATAAAACCTTCAACCGCAGAGACGTTTAAATATAGTTCTTGATCTGATCTCTTATTAGCATTTTTTAAATTTAAATAAGCTGTTTGTGTTAAAATTGTTTCTCCAGGTTGATCCGTATAAGAACATTGTGCTTCAGCATTTCTACCAAGATTAACAAGCGAAGGATCTCCTATTTTTAAATATGCATTTTCAGGCATTTTGGCTAATTCTGGATTATTTTGGAATTCATTTTCAACTCTCGATGGTACTGCACCACCTCCAGAAACAGTTTTAACATCTCTTACAATGGCAAAAGAATCTTCAGGGAATATCATGCTCGCATTAATACTAGGATCATCAAACAATAATTGATATATTTCTTCTGGCTTAATATCAAGACCATCTATAATAGTTTGTATATCAATTGCACCATTAGGCGAATAATCAGAGATATCATGATTTGACCACGTTTCTGTTCCTTTTGACCAATCATTTATTTTAAATTTAACATCTACATTAGATGTATCTATCTCGTAGTCTATTCCTTCAAACGCATCTTCTACAAACCATGTCTCATAACTATCTTCTGGTTGATTTTTAGCTTGCCAAGCAAATTCCCAATGTTTAAATGTTGTCGATTTTAAATTGCCGCTTTCTAAATGAGCAAATGCATATTTATTGGTGTACTTATCATATGTTAATAATTCTCTTCCCTTTATTAAATATGCAAAATACATGTCTCCACCATGTAAGATTACACCAGTTGATTTAATTCCTTTATCAATTTTGTAAGAAATCTTTAAAAATGGTTTTCTACAGCCATCATAACTACCAGATTTATGTGCAATTTCTGAACCATTTACTTTTACTACAGTATGCTTTACTGGCATAATTGCACTCGTTACTTCTACATCTTGGCTAGATGCAGATGCAGGAATATCATAATGTGAAGGGTCCGTACACTCATAATATCCATTTAGATAAATAGTTATATCTTCTACTGGATCTGTATCTTCTGATGGAGTATCTATTCCGCTTAAAGCGCTACTTAAAGCACTATTAATCTCTGAAACTTGTTCAGTAGTTAATTGATTGTTTGAATAAGTAATATAATGTGATATAGCAAGCTTAACATCATCAATAACATCATCTGCAAAGCTTCCGGTAAAATTTTGATCAGTTGCTTTTTCAGCTGTTTGACTTATCAAGCTAACATATCCAGATATGTCTCTTGTATCAAACTTTGGAGCATAAGATTCAAATTGTTTTTCCATTTTTATGCTAGGATCATAATAACTTTCTATAGGATCTTCTGTACCAATAGAAATATCTTCAATAAATCCCGATGCAGTTGTGTCTTCATCGACATTTTCAGTCATTTTTCCAACATCTTTTAATAAATATAACTTCATTTCTTGGTCTTCACCATTTAAGCTTGCATCATCATAAACAGTAATAATATCATTTACCAAGTCTTCGGCAACGCTTCCTGTTTCGGCACTTTCACTACCATCATTAGTTAACAGTCTCCATGAAGAAAGAAGCGAAGCATTTGGTAAAAATCTATCTAGTAAAGATCTAAGTGAAACTTCATAAATAATATTAGTTGCTGTTTCGTCAAAGAATAATGATTTTTTACTATAATCTGAATTTAAATCAACCTGACTATCACCTCCAGCAACTCCGGCACCACCACATGCTGCATTAGAACCATTTAGATAGACTTGATATTCAACAGGATATACATATTCTTCAATAAACTTTGCTGCATCCGCCTCATTGGCTCCGCCAATAACTCCTCCTGCTTCGAATCTAAACTTTTCACCAAAAATTTTAATTCCAATTTGACCGAGTATATTTGGTATCTTCTAATCCAATTATATTATACTTACTACCTATCCTAGCCATACTTTGCTGAGCAGCATTATCATGTCCAAAAGTTGTACTATTTGAATCATCATGCAAACCATTATCAAATTCAAAATAATATCTTAGATTATAATCATTACGAGTAATTCTAAAATATGGCATTAAAGCTTTTTCTTTCGTATACTCATTGTTAGTAATCCTATAATAAAACTCTCCTGAAGGTGCAGGCTGAGTTGCATCACTGCCAGGATTTCCTCCTTTATAATCAGGATTTTGTGAAACCCAACCATTCGGTACGGTAGCAATTACAGCAGCAGAATAATTAGAGTTTGCTGCAAATCCATGAGCAGCTAATATTGCCCATTCTTCTCTACTAATACTAGACCAATCTATTTCACCCTCATCTTGTTTTTCAATCGTACTAACTCCGACCTCTTCAAGATATTCGCCAACATCCATCAATACAGCATATTCATAAGTATAATATCTTAAAAGTTGATCCGCACTAAGCATAGCGTCATATCCACTAGCACTTAGTTTGTTCAAATACTCCGTACTACTCCTAGCTTCATTTGCACCAGGCCCTTCTATACCTATAAGCTTAGCAATACTAGCAAATATAACTTCCGCAAGAATATAAATAAATATCAAAAGTAAGACTATAAGCACTATTTTTAGAACTACTATTCCTATTCCAGTTCTAATAAACCTAACTAGTGCTATACAGCCATCTACGACTTTTTTAAATATGTTTTGAACTTTCTTTCCGCTCTCAGAAATTCCTGCGTCTTTTCCTTCGCCTGCCATAAAGAATCAACTCCTAAATCTATAAAATAAAAAACTATTTAAACCAACATACAATACGCAATAAATATTCTATCATAACCTTTTTTCATATACCATATTTTTGAAAATTAGTTACAAAAATGTAATAAAAAAAGACCTCATCCGTAAGGATGAAGTCCACTTTTTAATTATGTTTATTTATCTTCTTCTGCAACTATAATTGAAACTTGTTTTTTATCTTTTCCAAGTCTTTCAAATTTAACGATTCCATCTTTTAATGCAAATAATGTATCGTCGCTTCCGATTCCAACATTTTTACCTGGATGTACCTTAGTACCTCTTTGTCTATAAAGAATATTTCCAGCTAAAACAAATTGTCCATCAGCTCTTTTAGCACCTAATCTTTTTCCTTCGGAATCACGTCCGTTTTTGGTACTACCCATACCTTTTTTATGTGCCATTTATATTCACTCCTCTCATATACACAAATTTAAAAATTAATTATTCAGCATCTTCTTCTTTTTTGCTTGAAGCTCTTGAAGATATCTTTTCAATCTTAACTTGTGTATAAGGTTGTCTGTGTCCTTGTTTCTTTCTCTCGTTTTTCTTAGCCTTGTACTTGAAAACAACAATCTTCTTAGCTTTGCCTTGCTTTACAACTGTAGCTTCAACTTTAGCACCTTTGATTGTTGGATTTCCAACCTTTACTTTTCCGTCATCAGAAATTAAAAGTACTTGATCAAATGTAACTTTTTCGTTTTCATTTGCCTCTAATTTCTCAACGAATACTAAATCTCCTTCAGCTACTTTGTATTGTCTACCGCATGCATCGATAACAGCGTACATAAGTAGCACCTCCTTTTCATATAAAACTCGCTAATCTCTAAACTTAGGTAGTCTCAATAGACATTTTACAAACCACAATTAGGCGGATTACACTTGCACTATAATAACACCAAAAAAAGCTATTGTCAAACAAAAAATAGCCATTTTTTCAAAATAAATGGCTATTACTGATTATATTTATACATTAAATATACTAATCTTTCTTTGATAAATAATTAATTATACTTAACAAATTATATTCATCATCTTTTGGTGCATCAAAATTTATGGCCCATATGATAACTCCACCATATTGTTTGCCAAGCAAAGCCTTCTCTTTAACTGTGTAAATACCATTATATGAATCTTCTCCCCAAAAATCGTCAAAAGCGCTTTTATCTCCGCCTCTTATAATCTTGTAATATGGTTTTTCAGATGGCCTAGCATAAAAAGGAATCCCTATTAAAAGCTTATCTTTTGGCACTTTTCTTATATCATTCCAATAATTTAGTGAATTTTTTGCCCTTTCAATCGATGAATGATTATCTTCATCACTATCATCATAAGTCATAATATTAAGCCAATCTACCATACTTACAACCTTGTCTGTGACACTTTCTAGCCTATTAAACTTTACTTCTCCTTCAATAGCTCTATGAATAGCAATTGTAAGTCCTATATTTACTATATCTGCCCTTTCTCTTAAAGCTTTTATTAATCTTTCAAAATGATCTTTATATTCTATCCAAGGATATTCCCAATCAACATCAATTCCATCAAACTCATATTTTTCGACCATTTGCATTACATTATATATTAATGTATTAAAAGCAAGCTCATCTTTCATGATATCTTCGAAAACATTTGATATTATTATTTCACCATCACATGCTCCACCTAAGCTTACATACACCTTTATTCCTTTTTCTTTGCAAATTTTTACCACTCTTTTTACATCATCTTCGTCTTTAAAATACACGCTTCCATCACTTGCAGGTAACAAAAAGGCATAGTTTAAGTGTGTAATAGCATCTAAATTAATTGCATTTATCGCATCTTGTCTATCAAAAGAATTATAATATCCAATTACCCTCATTTAAGTTCCTCCATTTTCTAAATTAATTATACATTAAAAAAATAGAAAGCCCAAACTTTTTTCAGCTTGGGCTCCCCATGTAAGGATGATTATGAAAAAGCGAATTGCTTTTCATTAGCATAATTATTCTCTACTCTTCTTTCGAGCATCATCTATAAATTTTAATATATTAATATAATCTTGCTTTTTACCATTACTCATTAAATATATGCATGCAAGCTTATATTTATCCAAAATTACTTCTACATTTTTATAATTCTTAGCTGATTCATATAATTTTGGAATTTCAGCTTCAACTTCTTTTACTATATCTGAATTAATCTGTTCTTCATCATTTGCTAAATAAACTCTACTTAGCAACGTAAAAATATTTCTTATATATCCAAATTTTGCTTCGCTTTCTAATTCAGGAACTTTTTCTGTTATAAAATCATATCTTTCTTTAATTGCTAAATAATTGTCTTTAAGATTTTTCATAGTATATTTTTTAGTAGTTATGCTATTTTCTCTGCCAACCAAATAGTAATAATATGGTTGTTTTAAAACTACAGCTTTATCTATGTTGTAATAAATTTTAAATACAGTTGCCGAATCTTCATATTCTCTATTAGCTGGAAAAACAATATCTTTAAGAGATTTTCTTGTATAAAGCTTTGCAACAGGATAATGATAAAAATCTCCTAATGAAATCATATTAAAAAGTGCTTGCACATTTGTAATTGTTTCTTGTTCACAATTCCTATTCATTGGAAGTTTAGCGATATCTGTATCTTCATGAACTATATATGCAGGACACATTACTATATCCGCTTCATTTTTTATCAAAGCATTATACATATCTTCAAGCATAAATTCAGAGATAGTGTCATCGCTATCTACATACATCAAATAGTCACCTTTTGCATTTTCTATTAATTCATTTCTAGAAATTGCAACGCCTTTATTATCTCTATCTATAACTGTAATTCTTTCATCTTTTTTTGCATACTTTTTCATGATATCTACACTGCCATCAGTAGAGCCATCACTTAGTATTATTAGTTCTATATTTTTGTATGTTTGATTTAAAATGGACTCTATACATTTTGCTAAATATTTTGCTGTATTGTAGCAAGGCACCATCACGCTTATAAGTGGTCTTTCCATTTTATTCACCTTCATTCAAGTTTAGTTTGATTTGTTTAGAAGGTTCTGGTTCTTTTTCCAGTTCCTCTTTTACTTCATCTGGAAGATTTAATTTTATTTCTTTATACATTTTGTCATCTGGTTTAGACATATTTTGTTTAATATCTTTTGGTAAATAAGATCTTATTTCTGCAATTATTTTGCTTTCTTCTATTACATCTTTATATTCGCCAGCAATAATTTTATCTATCAATATATATAATGATTTTTGAACAGCAGGAACTTTTAGTGTTTTACTAAGTTTATAAAACCATCTTGTTTCTCCCAAAAGTTCAACTCTTTCATCATCAGTTAATAATGTTGAGTCAATAAATCTATATAGTAAATATGTCATATTCCTTGCATAAACAAATCTATAAAATTTTAATTCTTTTTTCTCATCAAATAATTCATATAACTTTTTATATGAATAATTCATACCTTTAAAAAACTCATATGAACAATTAAAAGAAACCGACTTTGTATCTGCCATATTTCTTTGACGATAAAAATAAATAATATCATCAATATAATAAACATTTTTTGCATTTAAAAAAGCATTCATAGAAAAAAATGTATCTTCACCCGGCACATTTTCCAAGCAAAAAATATTGTTATTTATTACAAATTCTCTATTAAAGATTTTATTACACATTGAAGAATTCATAATATAAAATGAATCGCCATAATCATGAATATCTAATTTAAAGCTTTTAAATCTATTTGGATCAAATACTGGTCTTTCCCATGGTGTACCATCTTCATCTGCATAATTCCAATTGGCAATAATAAAATCAGCTTTTTTATCTTCTATTGCTTTATACATGTTTTCAAAAGCATCAAGTGCAAAGAAATCATCTGGATCTGAAAACATCAAATATTTTCCAGTTGCAATTTTGATTCCTTCGTTTCTTGGTTTTCCTGCTGCACCACTTCTTTCATCTAATCTTAGCGATATGCAGTTTTTATACTTTCTTGCATATTCTTGTGCTATCTCAAAACTAGAATCTGAAGAACAATCATCAACCATTATCAATTCAATATTTTCAAAACCAATTGTTTGGTTGATGACAGATTCTATACATTGTACTAAATACTTCTCTACGTTGTATATCGGAAGTATCACGGATATTTTATACATAGCATGCACTGCCTCCCTTAATCTCTTTCATAATAATCCTATATATTTTTACGCGAAAAAAAGTCACAAAGAATCCCTTTGCGACCTAAAACTTCCATTCAAAAAGATTCTTCCTAAAGCTTACCAAGTTAGCTGACGGGTTAGGAATAGAAAGTTTCCTGCTTAAAAGCTACACCCCACATAAGCAAATGCTTATTAAATTGGTTCCTCGGCTCTCTTACTTTTAGTAAAAGACTCAGCTTTTTATTTAACTGGAGTAATTATATCATAGTATACATAAATTGTCAAATTTAGGCATAAAAAATGCCATCAATTTCGCTTATTTTAGCCTCTCTATTAGCTATTTCACTTATTTCTTTCTTAAAAAAATCTTCCCTTTCTTTTTTTACAAAAATATATATTTTTGCTTTTTCTTCATATTTGGAATCAGCAATCGTAAAATCATTATTTTTACAAAAATATATAATTTTATCATTATATGAATACGGAACTTCGATTTCAAATTTTTGTTGTAAAACCCTTTCTATAATTTCTACTTTATTTAAAGCTTCTTTGGTAGAATCAGTATATGCCTTAACTAGGCCTCCTGTTCCTAATAATATACCACCAAAATATCTTGTAACTACTACAAGTACATTTTGCAGTTTATTTCCTCTTAAGATATCTAGTATAGGAACTCCCGCCGTACCCGATGGTTCTCCATCATCAGATGCTCTTTCGTTTCCGTTTGCAATTCTATAAGAAAAAACATTGTGCCTTGCATCTCTATTTTCTTTTTTTACCTTTTCCAATTTAGAAAAAGCGTCTTCTTCTGATTCAACTGGTATAAAATGTGCAATAAATTTTGATTTTTTTTCAACTATTTCCGCTTGAGTAGCTTCTTTAATTGTATAAAAACTATTAAGCATTTTTACCTCCAAAATATAATTATAGAAACGCTATTTCTATTTACTAATCTCATTTTGCAAATCATAAATATTATTGATTAATTCTTTAGAAATATTGTCCATCTTATTTCCTGAATTACCTTTTATATCATCAATTATAATTGGTTCTCCGTAAATTACATGCACCTTTTGAAATGGTTTTGGTCTTCTTGTAATATAAACTGGGATTATTGGTTTATTGATATGTGAAGCAATAAATGCTGCTCCTTTTTTATATACTTTTCCAATCTCATCTTTATCCTTAACAACTTTTCCCTCAGGAAAAATTATTAATTTTGCATTTTCATTTTGTTTAAACACATCCAATGATTTAAGCATACTTCTAACATCGACATTTTCTCTATCTATTGAAATTATATTGTATTTTTTAGCTAGCCATTTAAAAAATGGATACTTAAATAATTCTTTTTTAGCAACAATATGAATATCCAAATCATATTTAGCAGGAAATACAATTACAGGATCAAATATGTTTGAATGATTTGGACATATCAAATACGTACTGTAAATATCTAGTCTTTCAGCATGATGATATTCAACTCTATACATAAATTTACATACTAACCATTTTATAAATCTCGTAAATTTTCTCATTAGATTTCCTCTTTTTATTGTCCTGCTACATAACCAGTACTAAATGCTATTTGCAAGTTAAATCCACCAGTATATGCATCTACATCTATGATTTCTCCTGCAAAGAATAATCCTTTAACTATTTTAGATTCCATTGTTTGAGGATTAATTTCTTTTACAGAAACACCACCTGCAGTAATTATAGCTTCATCTATTGGTCTAAATTTTTTTATTGTAACAGTAAATTCTTTCAATAATTTAACTAATTGTTCTCTCTCTTCTTTAGTGATTTCATCTACTCTTTTTTCAGGATTTATTTTTGAAAGCTTTATTATTTCTGGAATCATCTTTGATGGTAATAAATCCGATAGCGAATTTTTAAATTGTTTTTTAGTATATTTTTCAAAATCTCTTTGAATTCTTTGAGATAGTTTTTCAAAATTTAACGCTGGTTTTAAATCAATTCTTATTATTATGCTTTTATTTTTTAATTTTTCTTCAATATTTTTAATTCTTAAAACATGTGCACTAGCACTTAAAATAATTGGTCCTGAAACTCCAAAATGTGTAAAAAGCATCTCACCAAAGTCTTCATATATTACTTTTTTATCATCGTAAACTTTAATTGCTACATTTTTTAATGATAGCCCTTGTAAATCATATTTTTCGTATGTTTCAAGTGGAATCAAAGATCCTTTTGGCTCAACTATTGTATGTCCTAATTCTTTAGCCAACTTATATCCAGCACCATCAGACCCTGTTGCTGAATAACTCTTTCCACCAGTAGCCAAAACAATTTTATCACAATTAATTGATTCACCACTTTCTAACAAAACTCCAATAACCTTATTCAAACTACTATCTACTAGTATCTTTTTTACCTGGCTATTCACCTTAACACTAACGTTATATTTTTGAAGTTCTTTTTTTAATGCATTAACAAAACTCATAGCAGTATCTGAAACAGGAAATACTCTCTCTCCTCTTTCGACTTTGGTTTCAACTCCAAGAGAATTAAAATATGCTATTAAGTCTTTATTAGTAAATCTATTAAAAGCGCTATATAAAAATTTTCCATTCCCTGGAACATTTTTTATAAACTCCGAAATATCTACATTATTTGTTAGATTTCCTCTACCTTTTCCAGTTATAGAAAGTTTTCTTCCTGGAGTTCTCATTCTTTCTAACAAAATTACATTATTCCCATTTTTAGATGCTTGAATTGCTGCCATCATTCCTGCAGGCCCTCCACCAATAACAACAACTTGCATATTTTCACCCTCTTTCTTTTTTATTTTATATATTATAGTCGTGAAATTATTGCATATTTTTAATTGCATTTATAACAGCTAGTTTTCCACTTTGATAAGTTAATCCTCCTTGTTGATATGCAACAAAAGGTTCACGAAGTGGTCCATCACAGCTAATCTCAATCGATGATCCCGAAACAAATGAACCAGAAGCCATAACTACTTGATCTGTATATCCTGGCATATCCCAAGGCATTGGCTTAACAAAACTATCTACTGGTGACATCGCTTGAATTCCTTGGCAATATTTAACCAATTTATCTGGATCTTGGAATTTAATCATTTGAACAATATCTGATCTTTTATCATCAAATTTAGGTGACACTTCGTATCCTAATCTTTCTAAGCAATATGCTGAAAACACAGCAGTTTTTAAAGATTGATTCACTGTATGTGGAGCCATGAAAATTCCTTGAAGAATTTCTCTATTATGATTAAATGAGGCTCCCCCTTCTTTTCCAAGCCCTGGTGCACTATATCTATCTGAGATTAAATCAATTAATTCTTTTTTACCTACGATATAACCACCAGTTTTAGCAATACCTGCTCCAGGATTTTTAATTAAAGAACCAACTATTACATCAGCACCAACTTCTAAAGGTTCCTTTGTATCTGTAAATTCTCCATAACAGTTATCTACCATAATATATGATGTGTTATTTACTTTTCTAATTTCTTTAAATAGTTCTTCAAACTCATCTATTGTAAAAGCATCTCTATATAAATACCCTCTTGAACGTTGGCATATTATTAATTTAATATCATTTTTAGATACTCTATCAATTATAGATGAAATATCAAACTTACCATTTTTCAATTCTACTTGTTCATAATTTACTCCCCATGATTTTAAAGAACTAGGATTATCTTCTATTCCTAATACTTCATCTAATGTATCATAAGGTTTTCCATTTATACTTAATACTGTATCACCTGGTCTTAAAATACCAAATAAACAAGTTGAAATTGTGTGAGTACCCGAAATAAATTGAGAACGCACTAATGCATCTTCACCTTTAAAAATCTTAGCAAAAATACTTTCTATAGCCTCTCTACCAACGTCTCCATAGCCATATCCTGTAGTTCCATTTAAATGGGCTTCAGATATTTTGTTTTCCTTAAATGCTTCTAATACCTTTTTAGTATTTTCAAATTCTATTATATCTAGTTTATCAAATATATTCTTTAATTCTTCATTTGAATCTTTAATAATATTTTCTATGTTTTCCATCTAAATTGTCCTTTCATATATATTCAATAAAAAAGTGGTAAGCATGAGAAAAAATCTCACATCTCACCACTAATTATCATTTGAATATGATTAGTCTACAAAGTTAAAATCATCTTTTGATTTTTCTTTGAATAGCTCAAACACTTTTGAAGCCTCTTCTTCTGTTTCAACGCCTACATACGTTTCATCGTCGCCTTCGCCTTCAATTCTAAAGATAACAACTTCTCCGTCATCAGCACTTTCTACTGGAAGTAAAACTACATATTCTTTTCCATCACATTCTACTACATCAAGAAATTCAAACTCTGTATCTGTTCCATCTTGGTCTGTTAAAACAACGATGTTATCTAGAGCATCTAAATCTTCTTGATCTTGCTCTAATTCTAAATCAACATTTTCATTTCCTAATTCATCCATTTTAAGGTTCTCCTTTCTTTATATTATTTTGCATTTTTATCTAAATACATTTGCAATATAAGCACTGCAGACATCATATCAACAATACTCTTCTTTTTATCTTTTTTTACTCCAAGTTCCGTCATTGTTCTATGAGACGCAACCGTAGTAAGTCTTTCATCAATAGTTTCAACTTCTATACTAAATTCTTTTTTTAATTTAGATATAAATCTTTTGGTTTTATTAACTCTTTCTCCAGCAGAAGCGTTCATATTTAACGGCATACCTATTATTATTTTCACTGGTTTATACTCATCAATATATGACTTTAATTTTTCTAAAAGTTCTTTATCACTTTTGTGAGAAATAGAGCAAACTCCTTGTGCCGTAATGCCCAATAAATCTGATACCGCTACTCCTGTTCGAGCTTCACCATAGTCCAATCCTATTGTTCTTTTTTCCATTCATTAACACCTATATAATCTTTAACTAATTCTTCAAGAAGTTCATCTCTTTCTATTTGTCTAATTAAACTTCTAGCATTTTTTTCGCTTGTGATATATGTTGGGTCACCTGATAATATATATCCAACTATTTGGCTAATTGGATCATATCCTTTATCTGATTTAGCCATAGCATCATAAACTTCTTTTAAAATTTGTTTGAAATTTTCATTTTTTTCTTTTTCAACCTTAAAAAAGATTGTGTTTTCAGAGCCCATATATTTAAGCCTCCTTTAAAACTTTACCGCTCTATCTACCAAATTTTCTCTTACTTGGAACTCCATAAACCATAGTAGAAAGATCTTCAAGAGCTCCTTTTAATGAATCAGTAAATTTTTCATAAGCAATCTTTCCTCTATCCATAGCATCTATGTAATTTGCATAGTTTGCAGGATCCATTGGAATAACAAGGAATTTCTTAATTTCTTCAATATCCTCATTGTAAGTATAATTTGGGTCATTATATATAGTTAATGCTTCTTTTCTAATTCTTTTTGGAGTAATGTTACATTTTACAAAATTATTGATTAATAATCTAAATTTTGACCAATCAAAATGCTTTTGTTTCATTTCTCTTAAGAATTCAACTGTTTCACCGCATTTAACTAAATCTAAGTCTTGTACTAAATAAATTTCTTGTGCTTGTTCTAGGTATTCTATTGGAGTAGTAAAATCACAATCAATTATTAATAAATTGCAATTTCTCTTTGCAGTATCGATAATTGCTCTATGTCTATAACCTTTTCTATTATCTTCTCTTCCTTTTGGAATAGTAGTATATAAAGAAAGGTTTCTACTTTTACCTACTTGGATTGGTGTAGCATTTCCATTAGATAAATCAGTCATACAAGTTGAAACTTGATCTAATCTTTTATACATCTCATCACTGTAGAACCAATATAACCCTCTATTCTTTGTCATATCAAGAATTGAAGTTTTAACACCTTTCATAGCAAGCAATGTAGCTACTGTATTTGCTAAAAAGCTTGTTCCAACTTTGCTTGTTCCAACAAAAGCAACAACCTTTTTGTAATCTGATGGAACTTCTAAAATTGGTCCAGTATATTTTAAATCATAATCGCCTTCGCTAACTGGAGCAGAAGCATATGAATTGTAATTACTACTTGGATTGCTATATTGTGAATAACTGTCAACTCCTGGTGTATATGGTTGTGCATAATTATCAGTAGTCGTTGTACCATATGAAGAATAACCACCTGTACTTGGTGTATATGGTTGATAATTACTTGTTCCAGTTGTATATCCTGAATCATATGACGAAACAGAATTTACATCATTTATAGGTTGAGCATTTTTAACTTGTTGCTCCATACGAGCAAGTTCTTCAAGTCTTCTTTGCTCTTCTGCTTGTCTTTGTCTTTCTAGCTCAGCTTGTCTTTGTCTTTCTAATTCGGCTTGTCTTTGTCTTTCAGCCTCTTCTTGTCTTTGTTTCTCTAATTCAGCTTGTCTTTGCTTTTCAGCTTCAGCTTGTTTTTGTCTTGCTATCTCAGCTTGTCTTTGTGCTTCTTCTTGCTTTTGTCTTTCTATTTCAGCCTGTCTTTGCGCTTCCATTTGTTTTAAAATTGCATCTTGTTGTGGATCCACATTAACTTGATTTAAGTTGTTAGGCATTGTAGTTGAAGCAGTTGTTTGAGCTTGTCTTGCTATCTCAGCTTGTCTTTGTGCTTCCATTTGTCTTGCAATTTCAGCTTGTCTTTGTCTTTCAGCTTCTTCTTGTTGCTTAGCAATTTCGGCTTGTCTTTGTGCTTCCATCTGTTTTGCAATTTCAGCTTGTCTTTGCCTTTCAGCTTCTTCTTGTTGCTTAGCAATTTCAGCTTGTCTTTGTGCCTCCATTTGTCTTGCAATATCAGCTTGTCTTTGTTGCTCTAAAGCTGCTTGTCTTGCCATCTCAGCCTGTCTTTGTTGTTCATAAAAATCTGTTTGATTTTGTGCTGAGTTTGGATTTTGTTGATATTGATTATTTGGAGCATTATTTACTACTGCTGTCTCTGGATTTTTATTCTTCTTAAATAAATTCTTTATTCCATTTGCATCTGCAGGTTTAGCACTACCAGGTTTTTTAAGGATTGAAAACAACCCTCCACCTTTTTTAGGTTGTTCCTGAGGCTCTTGAGCTTGTTGTTGTTGAACTTTTTTCCACTCAAGATACTTTGCAAATCTAGGATCTCTGCTTAACGCATCAAATATTTCATTACCATTTTTTAGTTGTGTACATATTGCAGCGGCAATTACTGATAAATCATTATCGCTATCGTATTGATGACAAACATTTTCAAAATTAACAAGATATTGTTCTGGGCCTCTCAAGTTTTCAAAGAAACGCAAAATATTCACTAACTCTGATTCGTTTACGCCACTACCATTAGGATCTTCTACCTCATCTCCTAAATCCGCTCCGCCAAGATAGTTTTTAGCATCTTTCTTCGTTCTTGGATCTTTGATTAATCTACAAAGACTTGGAATTTGTCTTTCATCACCAACAAGAAAATTATAGATACCTATATTGTAAAATCTTCTTAGCAATGGGTCATTTCTTGTCCTTGATTCTGAACATATAAACAAAATTGTAGTATCCTCAGCTTCATCCGTAATACTATCAATATTGTTAAATAGCATCTTATCAATTTCTGCTATAACGTTACTATGAATAGGCTCTAGGTTTTCGGCAATAATTATCCTATCATACGAACTATCTCTCTTAACTTCTTCTAGTATTGCCTTAAAATAGAACACATCTTTATATTCTAATTTTTCACCAAATAACTCTAAATACTTTTTAGCTATATTCTCCGATGTTGATGCATGTCCTACTGCAAAAAGTACCTTCATTTGTACATCACCTTTCTGCTACTATAATAGCAAATAATAATGGTAAAACCTGAAATACAATTAATCCAACAATAATAGTAACAAGCATTTTAAATCCTTGTTCTCTTTTTTCTAACTTTTTATTTCCAATTATAAAAAAGTTTAATGAAGCAATAACCAAACCAATAAAACATACTGGATAACTGTATGAACGAACAAGTTCTAGATAATAAAGAACTGTTCCATTTGTCCTATTGCCACCAAGCTTTTCAGTATTTTGTCTAATTTTTTCTTCTTTCGAAACAAGATTTTTTTGAGTTTTCTTTGAAGCATCACTGATTTTATCTTCTTGAATTTCTTCACTAGAAGTAACCTTTATTTCTTCTTTTTTAGTTTCAACTTTATCTTCAACTTTTACACTAGTATCGCTTTCAAAATCTCCACTCGCAAAAACCGTAGAAAAGGCGGACATAACCAACAATAATACCGCCATTAATAAAGAAATTTTTTTCACTTTCATACCTCCAATTAAATGGACATTTTTATATTATTATAACATTAATATCATACTACAAGAATACGCTCTTGGCAACTTATTTTTATTAAATTATGGCAACTTCTTTTGCCTACAACCCTAAACTAAAAAAGCCTCAAAAAACGTGTTTTTTGCGCTTTTTGAGGCTTAGTTGTTAAATTTTAGGTTCTTCTATTTTTATTTCACTGTTTACTTTTGAAATATCTGCTTTTATATTAAGCAAAATAACCATTTTTTCCTTAGAATTTGGAGCATTAAAGGTTAATTCGATTGAAGCATCCTCATTAGAAAGAACACCCTTTGATTTTATCATTTTCAAATTTGCTTTCATATCTAGCTGAGAATCCATATTTACATTACTATTTGATGCTAAATTTAGTATCATTTTATCGATATCAAAATTCAAAGAAAATGTGGTTTTTCCTTTATTTTCTATAAGCTTGATATTATCATTCGTAATTAGTTTTCCTATTTGTTCAAAAGCAGCTAGTAAATTTGAATACGTGTTTATATCTACTTTTTCCGTATTTTCTCTTATTTTGTTTAATAAAGATTCATAATCTACCAAATCATTTTCGTTAATTGTATTTGCAACATCTAGTTGATTTTTAATATCATTATTTTCTAATATTTTCCATTCAACCTTATTCTTTTTATTGACTGTTCCAATGTAGTATTCTCCATTTTTAGAAACAAATTTATAATTTATATTATCGTAATTTTTATCTTTTAATGCATTTAAAATATTTCCATCTTTTCCAGTGATTTCATTTTTAATATCTAAACTAACATCTTGCCCGTTAACCACTCCATTGATGGTTCCTTCAATTATTAATTCTTCATTATTCTTTTTATCATCAGAATCACTATATTTTATGGTGCCATTTATAGTTGATTTAAATTCATACGACTTAGTTTCATTAAGCTTAAAATCAAAAATATATTTTAATGCAGGAGCTTTTTCTTTAAATATTTCTAACACTTTGTCGTAATCTATTATAATAACAGTTTTATTTTCTTGGTCCCAATCAACGCTTTTTTCTAAACTTTCAGCAATAAACCTAACTGGCACCAAAGTTCTATTTTCAATAATTACTGGTGCAGAATCTAATTCTATTATTCTAGAATCACCGCTTCCTATTTTTAGATAAGCATTTACATTATCAATGGTAAGCTTTATTTCTTTATCATCTTTAGTTGCTAAAACCGTTTTTGTTTCTTGATTCCAATCAACTTCACATTCAAGTGATTCAAATATTTTTCTAAGTGGAACCATAGTTCTATTATTGATTAGTTGTGGTTCAACTTTGTTTCCTTGAGCATCAGTAAAATCTAAATATTCACCATTTAATTGAACTTTGATAGAATCCGCAGCATACGCACACGATATAGTTAGCAAAGAAATAATCGCTATTAATAATAATAAAATTTTCTTCATCTTTTTCTCCTTTTTCACTATGTTAAATTCATAGTTAATAGTGTGATTTCAAATTCTCTTCTTTCTTTATATTCATTTTTAAGATTTATAACTAATTTTATATTATTACTATCACTCGTAAAACTATATGTTATGACTGGATAATCAGATAACAAGTCTTGATAGTTAAGTTCAAATCTCAAAGCGGCACTATTTAAAAGCATTGCAAGCGTTAGTTCTTTCGAACTTCTTGTAGTTAGCATTCTATTTAAACTTAAAATCTCAAATTGAAAATCTGAAGCTTTTAATGTTTTACTTCCGCTCATAAATATATTAATAAATTTATTCCATTCACTTTTTAGATTTTTATATGTATTAATTGTCATTAAGGATGTATCAATATTCGAAACTAGTTTTATCCAATCTTTAATATTCATTGCTCTTTCTTTTGATAATCCGAATTTTTCGTAATCAATTTTTCCTTTTTCATTTTTCTTTAATTTTAACATACTAGAAAGAGCATAATTTGCTGTAACAAATGTATCATCATCATTAATTACGCATTCGACATTATTCCATTCTTCATTCTCTACTTCTTTTGCAAACTCTGATGTTCCTGAAATCTTCATATTCACTCTATATTCATCTGAATTTAATGGTCCTTCAAACTCATATTGAGTCACATAGTTTCTACTTGAATCAGCATCATCATAATACTTTTCAACTATTTTTATAGAGTTAATTTCTGAGCCGAAACGATATAAATATTCGCTTTTAGTTGCAATCATTTTCGCTATTTCTTCGTAATCAACTATAATAGCCGTTTGATTTTTTTGATCCCAGCCCACATCACAACCTAAACTTTCTGCTATAAATCTAAGTGGCACCAAAGTTCTATTGTCTACTATTACAGGAGCTGAATCTAATACTATTTTTTCCTCAATATCATTATTAATTAGTGATGCATTATTATTTCCTATCGTAAGTTTAATCGTTTTATTATTTTGCTTAGCAGTAACAGTTTTCGTCTCTTGATTCCAATCTATTGTACATCCTAATGATTCAAATATCTTGCGAAGTGGAACCATAGTTCTATTGTTTATTAGTTGTGCTTCAACTCTATTTCCTTGCTCATCTGTAAAATCCATAATGTTTCCATTTAGTTGAACTTTTGGATTTGCAGCATAAGAAATATTCGCAATAGATAAAATTATTATTAGCATTAATAATACTTTGATTTTATTCATATTATCCGCTCCTTTTCATGTGTATATATTTTATAAAAAAACTATTTAAAAATAAAGTGTCAATTATTTGTTAATTCCTTTATTTTATTTATTGATCTTTGTGCATAAAATTCATATTTTTCTTGTTTTGATTTAAATCTTTTTTCTGTATTAAATAAACCAAAATTAGCATTCATTGGTTGAAAATCTTCATGTTCATTAGAAATATAATCTGCTAAAGCACCTATTATAGTTTCTTTACTAAAAACAATACTATTAGAATTATTAAACATCGCTACTGCATTTAAAGCACTTACAAGTCCCGACGCTATCGATTCAACATATCCTTCCACTCCACTTATTTGACCTGCAAAAAATATTTTTGTTCCTTTTAAATTATAAGTAGCATCTAATAATTCTGGAGAATTAATAAAGGTATTTCTATGCATTACTCCATATTTAACAAATTCAGCATCATGAAGCGCAGGTATCATAGAAAAAACTCTTTTTTGCTCTCCAAATTTTAAATTAGTTTGAAACCCGACCAAATTATATAATGTGCCCTCTTTGTTATCTTGTCTTAACTGAACTACAGCATATACATCTCCTAGTTTTCCAAAACCAACTGGCTTTAAAGGCCCATAAGTTAGCGTTTGTGAGCCTCTGCGAGCCATTTCTTCTATTGGCATACATCCTTCGAAAAGCCCACCTTTTTCAAAATCATGTAAAGTAACTTTTTCTGCATTAACTAGTTCTTTATAAAAAGCTTCATACTCTTGTTTTGTCATAGGACAATTAATATAATCACTTTCACCTTTTCCATATCTATCTGCAGTAAATGCTTTAGTCATATCTATACTTTCTTTTGTTACAATTGGCGCTTGAGCATCATAAAAAAATAATTTTTCTTGTCCAGATAATTTTAGAATTTCGTTAGATAAATTCTCTGATGTTAAAGGTCCAGTAGCTATGATTGTTATTTCATCTTCTGGAATTTTTGAAACCTCTCCTTTTATGATTTCAATATTGGAATTTGACTCTATTTCTTTTGTAACAAGTTTAGAAAATTCTTCTCTATCAACAGCTAATGCCTGACCTGCTGGCACTTTGCATTTATCTGCACATTTTATTAATAAACTATCTAACATTCTAAGTTCTTCTTTTAAAAGTCCACATGCATTTGTCAATAAATTTGATTTAAAAGAATTACTACAAACTATCTCCGCTAGATTTTCATTAGTATGTGCTGGTGAAAATTTGATAGGTTTCATCTCATATAGTTTAACTTTTATTCCACGTTTTGCAATTTGATATGCAGCTTCACATCCTGCTAGGCCACCACCAATTACATTTATATAATCTTTCATATATCAATTCCTTTTTACTTTTTATGGCGATTAATAATCGCCACTACTTTATATATTTTCTATTTGCCAATCGATTGGCTCTTCTCCACTTTGTTTTAATAATTCATTTGCTTTTGAAAAATGTTTACATCCAAAAAATCCTCTATATACAGATAATGGACTTGGATGAACTGTTTTTAAAATAAAATGATTTGGATTAGTAACAAGCTTTTCTTTAGTTTTAGCACATGCACCCCAAAACATAAAAACGATTGGCTTTTCTCTTTTATTTAAAATTCTAATTATGCTATCCGTGAACTCTTCCCATCCCTTATCTTTATGAGAGTTTGCAAGTCCTGCTCTAACTGTAAGAACATTATTCAAAAGCAAAACGCCCTGCTTTGCCCATTTAACCAAATAGCCATTATTAGGCACATAACATCCCAAGTCATCGTGTAATTCTTTATATATGTTCTGAAGTGAAGGCGGGATGGCTATTCCGGGCTGAACACTAAATGAAAGCCCATGTGCTTGACCTTCTTCGTGATAAGGATCTTGTCCTATAATAACCACCTTAATGTCTTCATAAGAAGCATATTTTAGGCTATCAAAAATATTATTCATATTTGGATATATTTTGTAATGTGAGTATTCATATTTTAAAAATTCTCGAATATTTTTATAATAATCTTTTTCAAACTCTTCTTTTAAAAGATCATCCCAACTATTATTAAATTTAACCATTATACTTTTCCTTTAACATTTTTATTTCACTTGCCCAACCATCTAAATCATCTTGTGGCGTTTCTAAAAAGAATGGCAAATTTTTAAGCTTTGGATGATTAGTTACTCTAGATAATGCCTCAAGCCCAATTGATCCTTGTCCTATTTTTTCATGTCTATCTTTGTGACTTTCAAAAGGATTTTTGCTGTCATTTAAGTGAATAGCTTTTAATCTATCTAACCCAATTATGCTATCAAACTTCTTTATTACTCCATCTAAATCATTTACTATATCATATCCAGCATCGTAAACATGGCAAGTATCTAAACAAACTCCTAATTTTTCGTTATATTTAACTCCATCAATTATTTGTTTTATTTGCTCAAAACTTCGGCCGATTTCGCTACCTTTTCCTGCCATAGTCTCTAATAAAATTGTAGTATGACAATCATGATATTCTTCTAATATCTCATTTAAAGCATCTATTATTAGTTTAATACCAATTTCTTCACCTTGTCCTACATGACTTCCTGGATGAAAGTTATACATATTACCTGGTGTATATTCCATTCTTCTTAAATCATCTTTCATTGTATCTATCCCAAATCTACGAGTTTCTGGTTTATCCGAACAAACATTAATAGTATATGGAGCATGAGCAAGAATTTTTGCAAAATTATTTTCTTTAGCAATCTTTAGAAATTCTTCTACATCTTTTTCATCAATATCTTTAGCTTGTCCTCCTCTAGGGTTGCGAGTAAAAAATTGAAATGTATTTCCATTAATTTGAATTGTTTCTTTTGCCATATTTAAATAACCTTTACTAGCAGATAAATGGCATCCTATATTTAACATATTCTTCCTCTTTTCTAAAATCATTTTCAGCTAAAATTATATTAAAAAAGCCACTGTTTGTCATTATTTTATTGATATTTATTGCTATTTTGAATGCAAATAAAAAGAGCGGTACCTAATACCGCTCTTTTTATTATATTTTAATAGAATTTTCTTTGCTTTCCAACAGCAACAACACGAGTAAGTAATTCCTGACGTTTAAAATCAACTTCTTTCATCGCTTGTTCCATTGTAATTCTACCTGAATTAACTGCATCAGCAAGTGAATATACAATTGAAATATTTCCCTTTTCTCTTCCTGATTGCATAGCATCTTCAACTTCAATATTGTTAAATTTTTCTTTTTTAATCATACCACCTATTTGTTCATCAACCACTAATACTTCTGGTATCATTACCATATTTCCATATCCACCACGAATCATTCTTTGAGAAACAACTAACTTTAACGCATTGGCAAGCATAAACTTAACTGTTTGCTGATCTTCAGTTGGATAGAAGTTTATTATTCTATCGATTGTCTCTGCACAAGAATTAGTATGTAGAGTACCTATAACCAAATGCCCTGTTTCTGCCATTTCAATTGTAGCATCCATTGTTGCTTTGTCTCTTATTTCTCCTACTACAAGTACATCGCAGTCCTCACGAAGCGAGTTAACAACGCCGGTTTGATATGACTTACAATCCCCATATGGACTAACTTCTTTTTGAATAATTATACTACGTTTATTTGTATGAACGTATTCTATAGGGCTTTCAAGCATCAATATCTTTTTGTTTTCAGTTTCATTTATCTCATTAACCAAAGCACTCATTGTAGTAGATTTACCAGTACCTGGTTTACCTGTTACAAGAATCAATCCTTGGCTCTTGATAGCATATTCCTTAATTATTGGTGGTAAATTTAAACTATCATATGGAGGCAATGTATCTTTTATGATTCTCATAGAAATTGTTGGTGCATCCATAGCAAAAGAAATATTTACCCTAAAACGAGTGGTCTCATATTTGTAATTTGTATCTAATAATCTTTGCTCTTCTAAAACCTCAACCAATTTATTATTATTCTTTAAAATAATATTAATATATTTTCGTTGTTCTTCTAAAGTAATTTCGTTATATGTATCTAAAAATATTAACTCTTTACTTACTCTTATTAGTGGTAAGCAACCAACAATAAAGTGTATATCTGAGGCTTCTCTATCTATTGCCTGTCTAAAAATAGAATTCAACACATCATTTGCATCGCCAGAGTTACCTGTTAAAGGCTTACTAACTGGAGAATCTTCATATGAACTTAATAAACTTGGATCAACATAGTCTGGCCCAATCTCATTGCCAGTATTATTCTCCATTTATATCACCCCTTATCTTTAGTACAAAATATCTCGTATTATATTTTACTATTAATTTGTCAGCATTGCAATTTTTTAACACAATTGTAATCTATTCTAATTCAAATGCACCTGTATACAATCTATAATATGTGCCTTTTTGAGCAATAAGGAAATCATGTTCTCCTCTTTCTATAATCTTTCCATGATCTAGAACCATTATAGCTTTGGCATTTCTAACAGTAGATAGTCTATGTGCTATTACAAGCACAGTTCTTCCATTCATAAGCTTATCCATGCCATCTTGAACTATTTTTTCAGTACGCGTATCTATAGATGAAGTAGCTTCATCCAAAACCATTACTGGTGGGTCAGCAACAGCAGCCCTTGCAATAGATATTAATTGTCTTTGTCCTTGTGAAAGTTGAGAACCATTTTCTGTAAGCATAGTATTATATCCTTCTGGAAGTCTCTTAATAAAGCTATGAGCATTAGCAAGTTTAGCTGCTTCAATGACTTCTTCATCGGTTGCTTCTGGACGACCATATCTAATATTTTCCATTATTGTACCAGTATATAGATTTGTTTCTTGTAGAACCATTCCAAGTGATTTTCTCAAAGACTCTTTCTTTATGTCCGTAATATCTAAGCCATCATATTTTATTATTCCATCTTGAATATCATAAAATCTATTAATCAAATTGGTTATGGTAGTTTTACCAGCACCTGTTGCACCTACAAAAGCAATTTTTTGCCCAGGTTTTGCATATAAAGAAATATCATGTAATACGGTTTTGTTTTCTTCATAGCCAAATGTAACATCAATTAATTCTATATGACCTGCAACCGGGATATAATAATACTCTTTATCAATATTTATTTCTTCAATCTTTCTCTTTAATTCTATATATTTATCATCGTTTTCAATTAAAGAAACTGGCACTTTCCAAGCCCAATCTTTTGTAAGATGATTTGTTTCGTTCCCCTCTTTATCCATATTTACAAGAGTAACTACTCCATTATCTAATTCAGGTTCTTCATCTATTAAATCAAATATTCTTTTGGCGCCAGCTAAAGCAACAATTATAGATGCAAATTGTTGTGTAACTTGATTTATTGGCATACCAAGTCTATCAGATAATTGTAAAAATGCTACTAATTTACCAAGTGATAAAACACCTGTTTTTATAGCAACAATTCCACCTGCTATTGCAACTATAACATATTGAAGTCTAGACATTTTGCCCATAATAGGCATCAAAATATTTGCAAGTGTATTAGCTTTAACTGATGAATCATATAGCTCATCATTTAATTTATCAAAATCATCAATAGATTGTTCTTCGTGAGTAAATACTTTAATAACTTTTTGTCCATGAATCATCTCTTCAACAAAACCATTAATTGCTCCCAAATCATTTTGTTGTTTAATTGAATATTTGCTTGCTAATTGAGCAATCTTCTTGGTTGATATCATCATTAAAACTATTAAAACTAAAGCAAATATTGTTAATCCAGCATTAATTGCAAACATAGATGCAACAACTGTCACTATTGTTACAAAAGTTCCAATAGCTTGTGGAATACTTTGTGAAATTAATTGATTTAATGTTTCTATATCGTTTGTATATCTACTCATAATATCGCCGTGCGAATTAGTATCAAAGTATTTGACTGGTAAGCTTTGCATTTTTTCAAACATTTCATTTCTAATTTCTTTTTGTACTCTTTGCGAAATATATATCATAATTCGGTTATATGTGTATGCTGAAATGATAGCTACTCCAAAAATAATTGCAATTTCGCTTATATAATCCCATAAACTTTTATCAAGTTTTGCTAAATCTTCCTCCGAAACATCAACTGGTTTATCTGTTATTCCCTCGTAAGAAGAATAATATTTTTCATCTGTTTGAGAAACTCCTCCAATTTTTCTTACATACTGATTAACCACTGGAGTAATTTTGTCATCTATAACTCTTCCTATAAATAACGAGCTTTGTACATCACAATAACTACTTACAATTATTAGAATAAAAACTATACTCCACGCAAACATGTGAGTACGAAAAACTCTTTTTAATAGTTTTTTAAATGTGCCTTTATCTAGTTTTAATTTTTGTCCTCTTAATACTGCATTTCCAACTCTTCCTTTTGGAAGATTTCTTGTCTCATTACTCATTTATAGCGCCTCCCTTCATTTGAGAGTCGTATACTTCTCTATAAATTTTTGATGTATTCATAAGTTCAGAAGGAGTTCCAAAGTCTACTATTTCACCATCATCCATAACTATTACTTTATCTGCATCTTCTACAGATGATATTCTTTGAGCAATTATTAATTTTGTTATATCAGGTATTTGTTCTCTAAATGCTTTTCTAATTAAACTATCGGTTTGAGTATCAACAGCAGAAGTTGAATCATCCAAAATTAAAATCTTTGGTGATTTTAAAAGAGCTCTTGCTATACATAGTCTTTGTCTTTGACCGCCAGATACATTTGTGCCACCCTGCTCTATATATGTATCATATTTATCTGGAAAAGCACTAATAAACTCCTCTGCTTGCGCAAGCTTGCATGCTCTTTCTATTTCTTCATCTGTTGCATCTTGATTTCCCCATCTTAAGTTTTCTTTTATAGTACCAGAAAACAAAACATTCTTTTGAAGAACCATTGCAACACTATCTCTTAGCACTTTAAGATCGTATTTTTTTACATCTTCTCCGCCAACTAAAAGAACTCCTGATGTCACATCATATAATCTTGGAATTAATTGTACAAGTGTTGTTTTACTGCTACCAGTTCCTCCAATTATTCCAATAGTTTCTCCCGACTTAATTTCAATATTTACATTTTTTAAAGATAATTTATCTAAATTTTTTGCATAACTAAAATTAACATCTCTAAATTCAATGCTACCATCTTTAACATTCTTAACTGGATCATCTGGATTGTTAATATCTGGGACTTCATTTAGAACCTCTTTTATTCTATTAATAGAGGCTTGGGCAATTGTAAGCATTACAACAATCATAGAAATCATCATTAATGACATCATTATTTGAAGTGCATAAGAAATTAATGATTGAAGTTCACCAGTTGTCATATAGTTTTGTACTGTTAATTTAGCGCCAACTACGGCAATAATAATTAATACTGCATATATGCATGATTGCATTACTGGTCTATTAAAAGCAACTATTTTTTCTGCAATAGTATGATATTTAAATACTTTCTCAGAAACATTATTAAACTTTTTAGTTTCATCATCTTGTAAATTATATGACTTTACTTCTCTTACACTTCTAACATTTTCTTGAACTGTAAGATTAAGATCATCATATGTGCTAAATACTTTTTCAAACCATGGATGAGCTTTATAAATGATAAATCCTAGTCCAATTATTAAAAAAGGGATTACATATAAAAAGTATTTTGCAAGACTAGGGCTAATGATTAAAGAAGCTACGACAGCTGTGATAAATTGTAATGGTGCTCTAACAGTAATTCTCAAAATCATTTGAAACGCCTGTCTTACATTCATTACGTCAGTAGTCATACGTGTAACTAAGCTAGATGTAGAAAACTTATCTATATTTGCAAAAGAAAACTTCTGAATTTTTCTGTACATATCAGCTCTTAAATTCTTCGCAAATCCTGTTGAAGCAACCGATGCAAATTTTCCAGATACAATTCCAAAAAATAATGCAAGCAAAGTTAAACCCGCAAGTAGCAATCCATATTTAATAATTAAGTCCATATTTCCTTGCGAAACCGCTTTATCTATAAGCATCTTTCCCATTACAGTTGGAATCAGCGTCTCAATTGCAACTTCAAACAAGATACATAACGGAGCCATTATTGTATGAAACTTGTATTTACCTATATATTTTAGTAATTCTTTCATTACTTCCTCCTAAAATCAATCTTGCACTTTACTTTTTTCTGTTTCAAAAACCTTGAAATAATAACTTTTTATTTCAGGATAGTAATCTTTTAAGAAAATAATATCGCCAGAATTGTTTTTTATCCTATGGTTAGGAAATGTTTGAATCATTACTTCATTTCCCCAAATAGATTCAATAAATTTTTTCCTAATTTCGTTATCGTATATCTTATGATAACGTTGAACGTAATAGTCTTTTAAAGGAACATCAATATCCTTTTCATAAATAACTCTTGTTTGATAAAAATCAGCAGCAAAGCTAGATACAATTAAATCAAGTAATAAAATTATATTGGCAATTGCCACAAATCTATTTTGATTTTTTCTTGTAACTCTTTTAGAATGTCTTGATATCAAATTATCAACTCGAGGATTAATTACATATATTAATAATAATCCCAACACTCCCCAAAATATTCCATAGTACAAACATGTTCTTCCATTTATGTTTAAAAAGTAGTCCGAATAATCCCACCATTTAACATGTTGCACTAAATCTCCATATAAACTAACGCAGTATTCAACTGTGCATCCAATTAAACCAAGTATCAAGAATTGGATAAGCTTGTTACTTGTTTTTATCTTTTTTAAAGGTAAAATCATAGCAATAGCACCTAGGCCATAAATACAACTAAAAGGTCCATATAAAAAGCTTTGTCTGCATTCAATGACTCCTTTAGTAATTATTCCATATACTACCTCAACTAGATAACCTAAAAAACTATAAATAACCATGTAGCCAAATACTCTTCTGATAGAAACACCGAATACTTTAGCCGTTTTGCTTTCATATTTGGAATTGTCTTTTGGTTTATCTTCTTTAATACTCTCATTTATTCTTTCAATTTCTTTTTTCATTTTATACTTCTTTCACATCTAATAATTAACCTTAGTATTATACCATAATAATAACCCGATTTAAACACTAAATCGGGTTAAATACTAATATACATAAATCCAATCTCGACATGATTTATAAACATTATTAATCTTAGCAAGTATTGTATAACAAAAAGTATTAAAAATACATAAAACGGTGTCATTGAATTATAAAAAAATATCAAATATCTTTTTCTTAGTAATGTATTAATCATATATAATATGTCTACAAATAATATATAAAAACACATTATAAAAAATATTGGATGATACTTAAATGCTTCTAAAAAATTAAAATTTATAAGATTATTAATACACCTTGTAACTCCACATACTATGCAAGGAATATTGAAATTCTCTTTTATAATACAACTACCAGTCCCCAAAACCGGTATCTTTTTTAATAGAATAAATGCAATTACTCCAAGTATGCATAAGCACACTTGGAGTAAAATCATTTTCTTTATATCTTTTGAAAATGTATTGGTCTTGTTATTCATACTACATGCTACCTAATGATGAACCAAGCATACTGAAAGCTGCAACTCCTAGTACAACTGTAGCAATAACTACAAGAAGTAGTAGAGATAATCCAACAATACCACAAATCATACCTGCTTTACCAAGTTTAGCACCTGGATATTTTCTACCTATTACACCAAGTACAATACCTACAATTGCAAGTAACCATGCAACATTGCTAACATATGGAATACATATTCCTACAATACCTAAAATACCACATACTAGTGCAGCAATGTTTATAGGATGTTTTGTACCATCTTCTACATTTGTTTGCTCGTTATTTGGAACAGCTGTATATTCAACATTATTTGTTGTACCAGCATCTACTGGATTACTATTTGGTGTTCCTTCATATCCATATTCTCCATTGTTATTGTTCTCGTCCATAATAAACCTCCTCTTTTGTGCATATAAACACAAATATTCTAAGTATAGTATATTTTTCGATATCATATATAACAACATTTTTTACATTAAAAAAACAAAAATGTAACAAAATCGAAATAGAATATGAAAAAAGTGTGCTACTAAGCACACTTTTTGATTTATATTTTTGATTTTATTCACCTTTTTCAGCTATTAAATCTTTGTATAATTCTTCAAATGAACATGTTAATTTTGGAATAAAATATAATAAAATACCATAAACAAGAATTAAATCAAGAATTTGTATAACTAAAGTAATAACTGCTGATGATGTAGCTCCAGCTAATCCTAATATCAAACCAGCTATAACTCCAACTACAATAGTTAACACGAATGCTATACAAAATACTAATAAACCATAATATAAGCTCATGCAAAAGTATTGACCAACATGTCCTTTAAGGTGTTCTTTTGCTTCTTCAACTAATTCTTTTGCTCTTTTGCCAGATTTATTGTCATGAATAATTTCGTAAGAAACCATGCCATATTTTAGAGAAATTATGTATGTAACAATAATACCTATGAAGTAAATAATCATTCCAATTATAACGCCAATTCCTGCATTCATCAAAATATTAGGATCTATGCTATTAGCTCCTCCAGCTATAGATTGTGCCAATACTGATCCTCCAGAAACAAACATAACAACTGCGCCTATCACTGTTATTATAATTCCTACTATACATTTAAGTAAAATCCATAAATTACTGCAAAAATAATTTGTAAATAATTTTCCTGTATGTGAAAAGAATGATACTGGAGATTCTTTTTCTCCTTCCCCATTATAAACATGAATAATAGTAGCCATAACTCCTATTGCACATACTCCAGAAAAGATTGTACTCGCAGCTTGACCAACAACAGGAATAAATGCTAAAGCTACTGAAATTAACATATATACAAGAACATATAGCATTAATTTTCCTTTTAATGGCTTATAATTTTCATTAACTGTCTTTCTTATTTCTTTATTTTTTCTCATATAAATCCCCCTTAGAATTTATTATTTTTATAAAATAATTATATAAATAATTCTATATAAAATCAATTCTTATTATCCATTTTATCTATGTACGAAAAACAATAATCAATAATTTGCGTAAGCCTTTTCTTATTGCCTGTAAGGTATAAATATCCTATTAAAGCTTCAAATCCGGTAGCCCATTTGTAATTAACAATATCAGCATTTTTTGCATGCGAATGTGGGTTTGAATTTCTTCCTCTTTTTATGATTTCTAATTCATCTTCTGTTAAAAATTCTTCTATATATTTTAAAATTTTTAATTGATTATTCGCGCTAACATATTTTATAGCTTTTTTATGAAGAGCACCATTTTTTGACATTTTTTGCATAATAATATGTTCACGTACATATTGCTCATATACGGCATCTCCCATATAAGCCCATACAAGAGGTGAAAGCATATCGATATCTTTTTTACTTAACAATTTTATCTCTCCTTTTTTGATATTTATAAAACTATGGTCGCTCCAATGATAATCTTCCAATTTTTCCACTTCTAAATTCATCAATTACAATATTCGAAGCTTTGTTGTAATCGATATCTCCACCTTTTATTAAGCATCCTCTTTTTCTACCAATTTCTTCTAAAAGTTCATATGGCATTTCATATGAAAAATCTTCAGCAATCTTAAATCTTTCATAAAGTTCTTTTTTATAATTTTTTGCAAGTTCATCTACTAAATTTACAGCAATTTCTTCTATTTCTACCACTTCATCTTTTATTGCTTCAACATATGATAGATGTCTTGCATATAATTCATTATCTAATTTTGGCCATAATACACCAGGAGTATCTAAAAGTTGAAGTCTTTCATCTAATCTAATCCATTGATTCTTTTTAGTTACACCAGGTTTATTACCTGTATTTGCAGTTTGTTTACCTGCTATTTTATTAATCAGAGTAGATTTTCCAACATTAGGAATTCCTACTATCATAGCCTTTATATTTCCACCAACCATGCCTTTGGCATCTTGCTTTTTTAATTTTTCTTCCATAATGCTATAAGCTGATTTAACTATATCTTTAACCCCAAGTCCTTTTATGCTATCAGCCAAAATGGCTATTTGATTTTCACTTTTATATTTTTCAACCCACATTTTATTCACATTTTCATCAGCAAGATCTGATTTATTTAGAATAATAATTCTTGGTTTTTTACCTATTAACTCATTTAGAATTGGATTTCTAGAAGCCTCTGGACATCTTGCATCAACTAATTCAAATACTAAATCGACTTTTGACATAGCCTCTCCTATTTCACGTCTTGCTTTTGCCATATGACCAGGGAACCAGTTAATGTTTGTTTTGTTTTCATTCATTTGGATCAGCTCCTAACATTTTTACATCTTTATTTTTTAAAATCTTATATTTTTTTGAATTATTTTTAATTCGTTCAATTTTCTCTTTTTTATTTTTCACATCTTGTTTTGCCCATTTTAACATTTCAAATAAACTTTTTAAAGTAGGTTTATAATTATATTTTTCCTTACCAATTTTTTGCCTTACCCATCTAAAAATACACCTTTTATAAATAGTATATTTTGGCAAATCAATATAGTATGTAATATCCGCTTTTTTTATTCCATCATTGAATTTTTTTCTTCCAACATCTTCTATTATCCAAGATCTATTTGCGATAATCTTATTAAACAATATTTTTATTTCTTCATCTGTTCTTTTTATATTTCCATTATCGTCATCCCATACTACTTTATCTAATTCATATCTTTCTATATTATATTTTTTTGATAATATTTTAGATAATGTTGTTTTACCGCTGCCAACAGGTCCAATAATATATATTTTATTATACATAATATTCACCTCATTTTATAAAAGTATAACCGTCAATACCAAGTATCAAATTCTATACCATTTTTTATTCTTTTTTAGTAATTTTTATCATTATTTTATATATTTATATTTAAATATGTAATAAGCATATACTTGTTTTATCCTTATTTTATAGGAGATTGAATGAAACTTTCACTAAATCAACACCAACCAGTTAATGTTTGTTTTATTTTCATTCATTTGAATCAGCTCCTTTAAATTTATAGTATTTTAGGATTAAAAAATCAACAAATAATAAAAGCAGTAAATCTATAATCGTTCCTATGTATACCACTATACTTTGTATTGATGTAAATATATATAATGACCAACTTATTAAAGCTATTAATTGTAATGTTATCATTCCCAAACTGTAATCATTACTTGATTTTGTCTTTATTAATTTTAATATTTGTGGAATTGTATATATGTAACTTAATATATAATATATTGTACAAAATATTGCCATAATTCTCTCCTTTTCCATTTTTCTAAAAAAATGTAAAAATCTCAATGTCAATTTTTCAGTATTTTCAATGGTTTGGTTGGAAGTTTCTATAAATTGGTTTTTCGCAGTTAATTCCATTTCTTTCTACACCATCTTCTTTTGCCATTTACATCACTTCCTTATTTCTTATATATTTTTAATCCAAAAACCTATGCTATCTTCTGTAATAAAGCCAGCAGCATTATAAAATTTTCTTCTCCAATCGTAAGAATTTACGTAGCATTTTTCAACACCAATATTTTTACACTTTTGAATAACGCCATGCATCATAGCCGTTCCAATTCCTTTATGTCTATACTTTTCTCTTGTGCTTACTGGTTCTATAAAAGCTGTTTTAGATTCTTTATCTACATAAACAAAACAATATGAACAAACATCATTTGAATCATGGCTATTTTCATCAATTATCAAACACTCAAAGCTATCCTTGTACATTGAAGATTTCTTTCTTGATTCATAAGGATTCATTTTGTTTTTATAATTTGGGCTTTCTAACTCAGGATGAAAACCCAGGTTGCATGCGCTCCATTTATTTACCTCATTTATATATTCATCACCATAAACCAATTTAAATCCATTAGGCAAATCTATATTTACATCTATTTCTTGCGGATACACATAGTTATCATAGTCTTCGCCCACTTGTTTTTCATATCCTAACTCTTTTAAAATTTCTACCCTATTCTTAAGACTATCATGCAAAATTATACAAAAATCTATAGTTCCATCTTCTTTAATTTTAAATAGCGGTTTGCAATTCTCTTCAGCATATTTAACCATATCTTTATATAGCTCTTCAAATCCATTTTTAATAAAAATATGTATTGTATCAGTATCTGCTAAAACACATCCAACAATTGTCTCATTTTCTTCCCACAAGAAAAAATAATCACTTGACTTTTCTTTTCCTGCATCTACAAGCTGTGCATCCATTCTATAAATACCATCATGTAGTCTTTCTGGAAGCCATGATGTCATATTTTTATTTTCAAAATATTGATTTCTAAGAAAGCTCTCTAATCTATTTAAATCTTTTTCTTTATTAAACTTTATTATTTGAATCATAAATATCACTTTCTTGCATTTTTTAATTTATATCTTAATTTTACAATTCATACTCTTTAATCTCAGTATTTTTTAATCCTAAGTTAAGCATTTTACCATCTTCTGGAATTCCATTAAAATACACATAAAATGCTTTTGAAACTCCACTATGTGCAACAATTAAAACGCTTTTATAGTCTTTTGTCTTTAGTTCATTTAAAAACTCTTTTACTCTATTACATAAATCTGGAATTCTTTCTTCCGTACCGAACTTAACATCAGTATAATAATTCCAATATTCTTCTCTATCAGTTACATCAATTGATTTTCCTTCTAAAGATCCATGTTTTCTTTCAACTAGTCTTTCATCCGTAATTATTTCTTTATTATTAGCATTTATGATTTTTGCTGTGTGTAGTGCTCTTATTAATGGAGATGATATTACAACATCATAATAAATGTCTTTTATCCTCTCTCTTAAGGCCTCGGCTTGTTTAATGCCAGTCTCATTTATATCCTCATTAACAAAATTATATCTACCAATAACATTCGATTCACATTGTCCATGTCTCACTAAATATACTTT
>JAFWVJ010000019.1 GCA_017518295.1 Clostridia bacterium | reverse complement strand
GAAGATCAATATAAGAATCAACCTATGTATTCTTGGGAAGAAGTTGATTTTAAAACTAAAGATGAATGTATGAATTATGGAAACGAACATGCAGAATATGGATTTGAATGTTCTGAAGTAACTAGTTGGACAAGAAGTCTCGGATGGGACTATAAAACATTTTAAAAAATAGATAGGATGCGTTAGGCATCTTTTTTTATTGGAGGGATAATAATGAAAAGAAAAATAACAGGACTATTGTTACTATTAATTACAATAGTCGGTGTGGTTTTTTGCATTACAAAAGTTAATGCTGAGACTTATCAAGGAACAATAAAAGAGGGAGCTTGGATCCCTGGATATTGGATAAGTAAAAAGAATGGAAGTACAATAAGCTATCATCAAGCTAGATGGCTTAATAATTCAGAAGGAGAAGCAATTTATTGTATTCAACCATATGTAGGAATTGTAGATGGAACAACATATACAATTACAAATGAAGATATGCAAATACTTGCAGGATTATCACAAGACCAATGGCAAATGGTAACAAGATTAGCATATTATGGTTATGGTTATAACGAGAATGGATATAATCATAGCGATGCAAAATGGTACGTTGCTACTCAAATGTTAATTTGGAGAACAGTTGATCCAGCAAGAGCAAATGATATGTATTTTACTAACGGATTAAATGGAACAAGAAATGATAGTGTTTTAGTTAGTGAAATGAATGAAGTAAAAGCACTTGCAGAAAGTCATGCAGCTAGACCAAATTTAAATGTACCTAGTGAAGCAATTATTGGAAATGAATTTAATGTTTCAGATAGTAATGGAGTATTAAATAAATTTAGAGTAACTAATGTAACTGGAGGAACTGCTAGTATTAATAACAATACTTTATATGTTAATCCAACTGAAGTAGGAGATATGAAAATAACAATATCTCGTGAAGCAAATATGGCTCATAAAACAATTTATTTATACTTTGCTACTTCATCTCAAAACTTAATGAGAAGAGGAGACTTAGATCCAATTAACATTAATTTAAATGTTAAAGTTTTAGGTGGTAAAGTAACAATCAATAAAGAAGATAAAGTTACAAAAGAAGCTCAAGGAGAAGCAACTTTAAAAGGTGCTACTTATGGTATATATGATGAAACTGGAACATTAATAGATAAAATAACTACTGGTGATGATGGAAAAGTTACATCTGGATATCTTCCAAAATTAGGTAAGTTCTACTTACAAGAAATATCTCCAAGTGAGGGATATAAATTAGATAATACAAAATATGATTTTGAAATTACTAAAGACAGTTTAGAGCCATCTGTAACTGTAAAAGAAGAAGTAATTGAGAATCATTTTAATTATGTAAAAGTATATGCTAGTGATGAAACAGGGGTTATGACTCCAGAAGAAAATGTTGATTTTGCAGTATATAACAAGAATAATGAATTAGTAATGAATTTAACTACTGATAAAGATGGAATTATTAAATTCAAATTACCTTATGGAACTTATACATTAAGACAAATGACTTCTCCAAAAACACATAAGAAAATGGATGATTTAACTTTAACAGTAAAAGAAGCTGATGTAAAAATAAATAAAGTTATTTCAAATGGAGAATATAAAGCAAAACTTAGAGTAGTTAAGATTGATAAAGAAACTAAAGAAGTAATTAAAAGAGCTGGGATTAAATTCAAAATATTAGATACTAAAACAAATGAATATGTATGTCAAACAACATCATATCCAAAAGCTACTATTTGTGAATTTGAAACAGATAAAAATGGTGAATTTATAACTCCATTTGTACTTAATAGTGGAACTTATAAATTAGAAGAAGTAGATCAAAAAATAGATGGTTATTTATGGAATAAAGAATCACATGAATTTACAATTGATGAGGATGCTAATTTAAGAACTGATTCCGAATATGGTGTAATATTTGATACTGATTTTGAAAATCAAAGAGTTAAAGGTGAAATTAAGATAGAAAAAGTTGGTAACAATGTTCAAGTTGCAGAAGAAGGATTAATACTATTCCAAGAACCATTAGAAGGTATTAAGTTCTGTGTATTCACTAAAGATGGTAAAGAAGTTAAATGCGGAACTACTGATAAAGATGGTCTACTAACATTTAAAGATTTAGAATTAGGAGAATACTATGTTCAAGAAATTGAAACATTAGAAAACTATGTTTTAGATCAAACAAAACATGAAATAACTCTTAAATATAAAGATCAATATACTCCAGTTATTACTTATGAAACTATATTAGAGAATCATGTTCCAACTGGTAAATTAGAATTTACTAAAACAGATTTTTCAGAATCAAAAACATTACCAAATACTACAATTGAGATTTATTCTGAGAATGATATTTTAATTTATAGTGGTAAAACTGATGAAAATGGAAAAATAGTAATTGATAAATTACCTATAGGTAAATTCTATATTCTAGAGAAAGAAGCTCCAGAAGGATATAAATTAAATGAAGAAAAAATGTGGTTTGAAATTAAAGAAGATGGAGAAACTATTAAAGCTACAATGAAAGATGAACAAATAATTGAAGTACCTGATACTGAAAAAAATAAAGATTATAAAGAATTAATAGGTGGTATTGCATTAATGTTAATCGGAACAGGAGTAGTAATATATGGAATTAAAAGAAACAAAAAATAAAAGCAAAAAAAAAGAGACCGAATTTCCTCGTGTGGCTCAAAGGCCGAGCAGTAAAACTGCTGGTGAGGCTCAGGTCTCAAACAATAATATAACAGAAAAAGCGAAAAAAGTAAAAAAGAGCTGGTTGATTGTAATCGGCTCTTTAATTATTCTTCTTGGAATGTATGATATCAGCTTAATGTTTATTAAACCAGTAATAAAACAAGAACAAGAGGAAAATGCTCTAAAAGATTTTTACATTAAAGAAGAACAGAAAATTGATAAAATTGATAAAACCACTTCTGAAGAAGTGAAAGAAGTATCTAAAACTAAAGTAAAATATGATTATATTGCAGTATTAAAAATACCTAAAATTAATTTAGAAAAAGGATTAGTTGCTAAAGATAGTAAATACAATAACATTAATTATGGAGTAGAGATTTTAAAAGAATCAGATAGTCCAGATGTTATAAATGGTAATGTTATTTTAGCTGCTCATTCAGGTACCGCTAATATTTCTTACTTTAGAAATTTAGATAAAATAAATGTTGGTGATGAAGCTAGTATTATCTATAATGGTACAACTTATAATTATAAATTTGTTAAGATTTATGATATAGAAAAGACTGGTAAAGCCGTAATAAAAAGAGATAATAATACTTCTACATTAACATTAGTTACATGCAGACATAATACTAATAAGCAAATTATCTTAATTGCAGAATTGTTAAAATAATAATTTGTGGTATATAATCCCTTATTAGAAGGAGGGGATTATAGTTGAAAGAACAAGAGTGTTCAAATGAATATGTAGATACAACTAATAGAAAAAGATTATATTTTTATTCTGAATTATCTAAAATGTTAGTAATGTTCGACAGTTCTGATGATGAAGTAAATGATTTAATTTATAAGTTATATATGCTTAGTAATAGTTTAAGTGATATAGAACCTAGAAGAAAAAATATCGAATACGAACATGATACAAAAGAAGATAAACAAGTAGATGAAAATACATTTATTAGAGAAAATGATACTCATGATTTAAGAATATATACTATTATTGCTACTATTCAAGAAGAATCTACATGGGCTATTAGAGATGCTTTATATGATATAACAGATAAGATTTATCATAAGTTAGATAAGATAATTCATCCTGATTATAGACCAGGATTAGATTATGAAAAAGTTCGATACTATACTGAGGTTGAATATATAAGTAAAGAAGAACAAGAAAGAATAAAAGCAGAACATAATTTAGATTTTAAAGAAGAAAATTGGAGAGCTTAATAGCTCTTTTTTATTTGGAGGAAAGAATGGAAAGGGAAAAAATTATTAGAGAGAGATTCAAGGTCTTTCAAACACTCATAGGTATAGGATATAACACAGACAAAAAAATACTTGATCTAAAAGTAGAGGAGTTAGTATTGAAGACCAATATGAATAGAAGTGACCTAGCAATTGCTATTGGATTAAAAAATGCTTTAGCAAATAGAAGTCTAGTAACTTTTTTATGTGGATTAGAGGAGGTGAGTTCAACTAGTAAATAATTATCTAAACAATTGGTAAAAACAAAAAATGAATAAAAAGGGAGAGTGATTTAAATGTTAAACCAAGTAGTTTTAGTAGGTAGATTAACAAGTGATTTAGAAGCAAAAGAATTAGAAGATGGAAAGAAAGTTACAAATATGACTTTAGCTATTCCAAGAAGTTTTAAAAATGCCGATGGAGAATATGAAACAGATTTTGTTGAATGTACTCTATGGAACAACATAGCAGAAAACACTGCTGAATACTGTAAAAAAGGAGATATTGTTGGAGTAAAAGGAAGATTACAAACTTCTAATTATGAAAAAGAAGATGGCTCAAAAGTATTTAAATTAGACGTAGTCGCTGAAAAAGTAACATTCTTAAGTTCTAGATCAAAAGATACACCTGAAAGAGAATAAATATAAAAGGAGTCATGAAAGTGGCTCCTAATCATTATTTATAGAAGGAGGAATAATAATGAATAAATATTCTGTTTATATAAGTGGTAGAGTATCAAAAGTATATGAAGTAGAAGCAGATTCAAGAGAAGATGCAATGGTAGAAGCATTAGAGTTTTTTAATGAGTTTGCCTCAGAAAATTATACTGATAATGATGTAACATCACAAATTTTTACTGATGTAGAAGAACTTCCCATAGAAGAGGATAATAATACAGAAGTAGAGACTAATGAAGAATCAAAAAAAGAAAATACTACTGAATAGTAGTTTTTCTCTTTTACTAGCAAGTACTGAATTTGTCCGACACGACAGAATTCAAATCAATGGGGAAAGCCCCAATCCCCTAAGTTTTTGCAGGGAGGTTTTCAATGATAAGTAGAATGGTAAGAAAAACTGTTAGACTTACTGCAGAAGAAGAATATAAATTAAAGAAAATGTCTGAGATATCAGGATTAACAGAATCAGATATATTACGTTTGTTCTTTTATAATATTACAGTTATAAGAGAAAAACCATCTAAAGAATTAATCAATTCATTGAATAAGATAAATAACATTGGAAATAACATTAATCAAATTGCTAAACATGCTAATACTTTTGATGAGATAGAGTTCGATACACTTAAAGTTTATTTAACTAACTTGAATAGCTTAGTAAATGAAGTTAGAAATAAATATTTATAAATGGCATATTGCAAAATAAAAAGTGTTGAGAACAATCTTAAAAGAGTAATTGATTATGTAGCAAATAAAGATAAGACAGATGAAGATGTTTATTTAGAATTACATAAAGAATTGAATTATGTAGCAAATAATTCTAAAACAGAAAATAAAATTTATGTTGATGGAATAAATTGTGATCCATCTAAAGCTAGAGAAGATTTTATAAAAATAAAAGAAAGATTCAATAAGAAAAAGGGTATAATTGCTTTTCATGCAATTGTATCTTATAAACCAGGAGAAACAACTCCAGATGAAGCTCATAGTGTTGGATTAGAAATTGCGAATCAAATGTGGGGAGACAGATTCCAAGTAGTAGTTGCTACACATTTAGATAGAGAGCATCTTCATAATCATTTTATAATTAACTCTGTTTCGATGGTAGATGGGAAAAGATATTATGATACTAGAACCAGTTATGCCGAATTTCGAAGACTTTGTAAT
>JAFWVJ010000018.1 GCA_017518295.1 Clostridia bacterium | reverse complement strand
TCAATGATTTTCTTTAGAAGATAAATAAAAAAGGCTATTACCATAAAACTTGATAATAGCCATATCATTAAAGGAGACATTATTCTCCTTCTCCTGGTTTAGTAGTCATTAGTTTATATAATTTAGTATCTTTAGGGAATTCATTTTTAAATGGAACTAATGAACTACCTACTTTTAATAATCCTTGTCCAACTCCAACATTTGTTATGTAACTTAATTGAGTATCAGATATTGAAAGAAGTTTAGCTAATTCTGTTCTATCTGTAGCAGCTTGATTTAACATTACAATGAATTCTGAGTTAGCTAACATCGTTCTTGCAGTATGTGATTGTAATAAATCATCTACATTTTGAGTTATACCAGTACAATATGCTCCATATTTTCTTACACGTTTCCATAAAGTAAATAAGAAGTTAGCAGAATATTCATGTTGGAATAATAAATATATTTCATCTATGAAGATATAAGTATTTCTTCCTTTACTTCTATTAGCTGTTATTCTATTTAAAATGGAATCCAAGACAACTAACATACCAATTGGAAGTAATTGTTTACCTAAATCCAAAATATCATAGCAAATTATTCTACTATTTGTATCTACATTAGTATTCTTAGCAAATGTATTAAGTGATCCATTAGTAAATAATTCTATTGCAAGTGCAATTTGTTTAGCTTCAGGCTCTTCTTGTCTTAATAGTTCTTCTCTAAAATCTTGTAATGTTGGTGGAACACCTTGATAATTGCCTTGCTGATAAACTCGATAAACTTTAGCAGTACATCTATCAATGATAGATTTTTCTTTTGGGCCTAAATTACTTCCACCCATTAAGTGTTCACATAATGAAAGAATAAACTCTGATTTAAGAATAACTGGATTAGCTCCATCTCCATAATCGGAATTCATATCCATTGCATTGATATGATTATCACTCGTTGCCGATATTCTAACAACTTGACCACCCAATTGATTTACTAACTTAGGATATTCACGTTCAGGATCTATTATAATGATATCTGCATTTGGATCACGAAGTGCAATTGAAACAATTTCATTCTTTGCAGTGAATGATTTACCACTTCCAGAAACTCCCAATATAAAAGAATTACCATTAAGCAATTCTCTTCTATCTGCAATTATCATATTTTTAGATATTACATTATCTCCATAATAGATACCATTTTCGTGATTTATTTCTTGTACTCTAAAAGGCATAAATACAGCAAGAGATTCTGTTGTAAGAGTTCTTAGAGTATTTATCTTTCTAACTCCAAAAGGAATAGATGTATTTAATCCATCCATTTGTTGCCATTTTAAAATAGCTAACTGACATAAATGTTTTCTACCAGTAGCTAATAAACTTTCTGTATCTTCATCTAACTCTTTTTTAGAATCTGCTATTAAAGTCATAGTAAGAACTGAAACAAACATTCTTTGATCTCTAGTAGTAAGATCATCTAAAAATTCTTTTGACTCTTGTCTTTGCTGTTCCATATCATATGGAATAACTGCACTAAAGTTATTATTGTTGTTTTGTCTTCTTTGCCAATTAGTTATATTTGTTTCAACTCCAAGTCTTCTATTTTCAACTTCTCTAATGGCTTCATCCATTGGTATTGGAATAACATCAATAGATAATACTAGATTTCTATTTAAATCAGTTAATTCTGCTACCATATCATCTTTAATATATGAAGCATAATCTTTTAAAAAGAAAACTCTTCCAAATTTGTTACCCATAGTGAAATAGTCTTTTTCAAAACTAAATGTATCAGGACAAATATAATCTTTAAAAGAATGTCCTTTTCTCATATTATCTAACATATCCCAAGTGAAGATATTCTCTTCTCCAATTCTATAGAAGTCATGAGCAAGTCTTAATCTATCTTCACCATTTAATTCAATACATCTAGATCCTAATTGATTAAAATGATTGTTTAAATCAGCATTAATTCTTGCAAAATAGTTTCTAGCTTCTTCTATATTCTTCTTACTTACTGAAATAGTTAAGAACTTTTCTTGAATAATAGAATTAGCTCCTAAAGCTTTTTTAAGTAACATAGCATTATATTCTTTCCTATATTCATCCAAACTATCATTAGCAAGTGGAATCATAATATTCTTTTCAAAATCTACTCTATTAAGTCTTCTATTTAATACTGTTATTTTTGAAGTTGCTCCAGGATCTAAACTATTTAATAATTCTGAATATTGTAAAAACATAGCTTCTTTATCAGGTCTTGAAGCTACTGCATAATTAATATCAGTAAATCTAAAGCACTTAGAATACTTATTTTTACTTACTTGAAATATTCCATCTTTATAAATTGTTTGAACTGGAATACAGTCTTGCACACTCTTAGGTGGAGTGAATTTTTCTTTATCCTGTTTGAACAGGTTTCTTATTGTCTTCATCTTTCTTATCATCCCCTATTTTATCTTTTAAAAGTTCGTAGTAATAATTTGTTGGTTTGAATGTTAATTCCTTTGAAGTTAAGAATTCACTTCTTATATAAGCTAAAACAAACTCTTCTGCATTCATTCCATTGTATTTTACGAATCCTATTGCTGCAAAAGGTGCAGCTCCTAAGATACATAACCACGAAAGTGTTTCTATTCCAAAGTATGGTTTAAAGACAAAATATAATAATACTGCTACTAAACAAGCAGCAATTGAAAATATAAATTGTCTTAAAGATAGTCCAAAATATACACTTTCAGTATAATCTCGTATCTCTTTATTTATCTTTACTTCCACTAGTACCCCTCCTTATAGATAAAGAGCCTAACAATTTGCAGGCTCTTTAATAAAACTTAGTACATCAACAATAATCTTTTGTCCCCATTTTGATTCAATGTGACCATTTATACCAATTGCTTGATTAATCTTTAATTGATTATATATTTGTCCATCATCATAAACATAGATATAAGCAATATTAGGATTTAAGTCATAATTATCATCATTAGGTAATGCTAATTTAACTCTAATAGCTTTTTTATTATTACATCTTATATTCTTTTGACGATTCATAATTCTACCAAACAATATTACTTCATTATGCAATTGTACCTGTTTAGACATAGTATCACTCCTTTCTTGATTAGGAATAATAAACTAAGTCAAAATTAATTGCAAATGACCATTTTTTAATTTTCAAACTTATTTTTAAGTGAAAAAATCATTTTCTTCTAGGCGAATTTTTAAATTTCAACTAGAAATAGTAGTAAAAAAGACTTAAAAATACAAATTTTACTTTTTTTAATATTTTTTATCTTTCACGTTCTTTATTTTGAAATAAATGCATAATGTCAGGTGTATCTAAATTAGTTTTTTTATCAATGTAGTCTTTATTTATATGATTGTTCTTGCAATATTTAATATAGTTTTTAACTCCATTTTTAAATTCAATATCATCTGGATATAATTCATGAATAGAATTCCATAATGAATAATGAAGACCATCACTAATATATCCAATCTTATATCCATCTTCTAACAGATTATAAACATAATAATCAAAGTTATAATCCCACTCTGGAACATAGTTATTTTTCATCATTCCATCTTTATAATGAAGTTCTATTGCAGTATCTACACCATCACTACACATAACCCATAATTCATCATTACTTGGATTTATTAGTATATAATCAATTTGTTTATTTTGATGTTCAATATTATCTTTTAAATACTCTGAAGCATCATTATATATTTCTTGCACTTTATCTTTCATAATCATTACTCCTAAAATTACTCATTCTAATAGCAGTTATTTTATTTTCAGTTTCAATAATACTATTCTTATCGAATCTCATTTTATATCTTAGAATCTGATCATCATTTAGTGATTTAAAATCACCATTTTCATAATCATCTCCTAGAATTAAAAAAGGACCGGCAATTATGTCGTGTCCTATATCTCTATTTAATTTCATTCCATTGATTTTACCTTCTTCATTACATATTAATACAACACTATCATCGTTGGGAAGATAAACACACTCTATATATCCTCCAACAATCTCTTGTTTTGCTTCTAATGTATTATCAATTTCAATTTCTTCAGGTAATTCATATGGCTTAATTAATAACCCTTTTATTCTTTCACTCATAGTCTTTTCCTCTATTTATGAAAACTAACGAAAAGATTATGAATATCTTTTGGTTTCTTTACTTTATATGTTTTGTCTTTAGCAGCTAAGTACACTGCATATAACAACTCATCAAAGTATCTAAATAAGAATGTATGCAAATCGGTAAATGTTGTTATTTCAGCAGGTATTATTACTTTATTTACAAATTCTTCTTCATTAAGTTTAATGTTATATAAAATATCACAGTTATTTGATAATCCTATTGTTATTGAAACGTTCCCAATCTCATAATAAAATTTTGATACTTCTTTATCCCTAATAGAATTTATTTCTATCTTGTCATACATTAATGTAGATTGTTTCCAAACTTCATAAAAGATTTTTACTTCGGCTTGATATTTTTCATGTAAATCATATATCCTATCATCATTTATGTCTCTCATCATAATCCCATCATCTCCCTTACTACTCTATCTGACATTTTAATAGTTCCTACTAAAACTAACATATTGAATACTAATTCTCCTATATAAGTCCAAACTTGAGTTACTGCTGCGGCACTCGCATCTACTACTGGTGGTGAGCTAGCAAATAATGAGAATATTATGCATGAGAGCACAATTATCACTCCTTCCAAGCAGACAGCAGCATAACTTTTTAGGAAACTCTTTCCAATTGATTGGGTAGGTTCTCCAGCAAATGTAGAAAGTGGTACTGGAGCCAGTGCTGTATAAAGATATAATTTAAAGAATCTTCCATAAACTGTCATTATCATAATAAATGATAAGACCGTTACCACCAGTCCTCCAATTAAAGTAACTGCCCATAATGGTATTGATTCAAAGAAACCACAATCCTCTATAGCGGATATTATAGATGAAGGTAATACTGAGTTAGTTGATCCACTAATATTGGATAATGACATAATCTTTGATACCATTCCTTGAGATATTCTAAATATTGCTAACATTAAATCCATTCCATAAGTTACTACAATCTTTGCAATCGCAAATCTTATAAATAATCTTAGTGCATGTTCTGGTTTCTTTACTTCTGATAAAGAACCACATGTTTTCATTACTCCAACAACAAAAAATAGAACTAACAAAGCTAGTCCTATTGCTTGCATTCCACCATGAATTGTTTTAATTACATTCCAGATTGCTCCACCTTTAAATGTTTCAGGAGTTTGAGTAACAAGATTCCATATATCTGCTAATTTAGAATTCCATGTATCTAATGCATTTTGAATATTTTGTACTATCCAGTTATCACTCATTATTAAACCTCCTTATTAAAAGGAAGATATTTCTATCCTCCTGTAATCATATTAAGTATTTCTTTTGCGAATGTAATAACAATTCCACCTGCTAGAGTTAAGAATCCATTTGCTCTTTGGCTTGGATCATGACTCTTGATTGATAATCCAATTTGAACTATAGAGAATCCTAGAATAATCATTCCTACTGCTCTAATTAATCCAAATATAAAATTAGATAAATTATTAACTACTGATAGAGGATCATCTGCTGCTAATACAACAGTAGAAGTCCCACCTATAGCTAATAACATAAGAATATAAGCAAATATTTTAAATCTCTTATATCCTTTTTTTCCTAATCCATTTTTAAATTTTTGAAAATTATTAATTACTTTCTTCATTTTTTATCCCTTCTTTATTCTTAAAATATTTTTCAATTTCTTCAGATGATACAATGTCATAATCATCTAAAAGTTTTTCTTCTTTCTTAGTTAACTCCTTTACTTGATTAATAACTACATTATTTAAATCAACATCAATAGTTGCAATTGATTCTGTAACTTCACCATGAATATAAGGTTTTGCTTTTCCATCTCCAGATAATTCTACATTTGGATGCTTTAAAACATCATATTTAAAGTCCATTACAGGTCTTTCTCCTCTAATGAATAGAATTGCATACTTATTATCTAGAAGTCGCACCTCATCTGGTGTAAGTAGCTCTCTACCATTTAATTGATAGTTAGTTGAATAGTTTCCAGAATGTCCTGTGCTTTTTCCATATGTATTTAAATCTATTGTTTCTTTTCCTAATAATTCAGATACATATTTATGTGTTGATTGCTCATTACCTCCTAGATATAAAAACTCATCACAGTTTCCTACTATTGATTCCCATTGTTTTTCAAATAGTGCTTTTAATTGTGCTAGATTCTGCAAGATAATTGATACAGATACTTCTCTAGATCTCATAACTGATAAAATCTTATCAAAGTCATCTGGTAAACTTACGTTAGCAAATTCATCCATTAAAAAATGAACATGAACTGGAAGTCTTCCTCCATGTTTATGATCTGCACAATAAAATAATTGTTGAAACAATTGAGTGTATAACATACTTACTAAAAAATTAAATGATGTATCGTTATCTGGAATGATTGCAAATAATGCAGTCTTTTTTTCTCCAATTGTTTCTAACTCTAATTCATCTGTTTGCGTTAAAGCTGATAAACTTGATAAATTAAACTTTTCAAGTCTTGAAGCTAGAGTTACTTGAATTGATTTTAAAGTCTTTGCTGAACCACTTCTATAATCTCTATAGTATTTAACTGCTATATGATTCTTATCTTCAACTTCTAATTGATTGAATAATAAATCTAGTGGACTAACATAACTATCATCATCTTCTCTAACTTCTCCTGCTCTTAACATTTCCATTACCATAAGAAAGTTTTGTTCTTCTTCTGGAGCTTCATACCATAGATAGAATACTAATGCTAATAAAAGCATACTAGCAGCAGTATCCCAGAAAGGATCATTCGACTGACTTCCTTTTGGGGTTGTTGCTTTAAATAAGTTAGTTACTAATCTTTGCACGTCATTATCTGTTTGAAGATAAACAAATGGATTATAACAATGACTTCTTTCCATATTAATTAAATCTAACACTTTAACTGTATATCCTTTATCTTCAAGTAAATGTCCTTCATCTCTTGCTATCTCACCTTTTGGATCTAATATAATTAATGAAGTGTTTGCTTGCATAACATTTGGCTTAGCATAGAATCTAGTTTTACCAGCTCCTGATCCACCAATTATTAAAGTGTTTAGATTTCTTCTATGTTTTCTTCCATCATATCCAATACATACATTTTGAGTAAGTATCTTATTTGTTGAGTAAGGAACTTGCTCATATTTTTTATTTATATCTTTTGCTTCTCCCCATTTTGCACTACCATGTTCTTCTCTTTTTCTATAATTCCTTTTAGTTGATAAATAAATACCAATTCCTAATATGTAGGCAACAACGAATATAAGAATAGTTTTAATTGAGTCAGAACAAAAAACAATAGAAAAAGGATTCTCCATTGTCTTTGGAAAATCCTTAATTATTGTTGGTAGTCCTCCACTAATAGAAGGAGCTATTAATAATGCAATCCATATTACAGGAATAAGACCAATTATAAAAAGAATCTTTTGGTCTTTATTTTCCTTCATCTAGCTCCAAGCCTGCCTTCTCGATCAACATATCTTTTGTTTTCTGGAGCATCCAATACTTTAATAATAAATTCATCTACTAATTCAGTATCTTCTCCTTCTCGTAAAAGCTTGTTTCTAAATTCATTTAATGCATTAATTATTATTCCATATTCAACTTTATCTACTTCGATAACTTTTAATATGTCTTTTTTCATCTAGTTTTATCCTTTGGAGTTTTATTTTTAATTTCAGACTTAACCTCAGATTGATCTCTTAATTTAACTTCTGCTTTATATTTTTCTAACTTTTCTTTAACAGAAGGTCTTTCTTTAATCTTACTACCCTTGTCTGAATTCTTTTGCTCTTTCAAGAAAGGCTTTGACTGAGGGCTTTTTTCGGTCTTTGCCAAATGGGGGTTTACTGATTGTTCCTCTTTCTTGATTGGATTCTTATGAAGTTCTTCTTTGATTTTGTCTTCAATTGGTTTTTGTTTAACTCCTTTGGATTTCATTTCCTTAGTTTTTTGAATTTCACCACGAATAGCAACTTCATCAAATCTAGCTAAGTTGAATCTTTGTACAATTCTATTAATCTTTGAAGCATCTTCTGCTTTTACTAAGATATCAGTAACTCCATCTTTTGCTTTTTTATTTATTAAAGCAGTATATAGAACTCCATATCTTTTAGCTTCTTCAGTAAACTTTTTAAAGTCTTCTTGTCTTACAGAAAATACTTTTAATTCTTTACCAGATTTAAGCATATTAACTAAGTTAGTTTTACCTGCAGTTTTTTTCTTGTCTTTCATAACGGCTAAAAGTAAAGCTGCAACTTCTTTTGCACCGCTACCTGTGATTCTTGCTCCTACTTCAAAACCTTGTAATGACATTCTTACAATTTGTTCAGCAGCATCACTTGACTGGTTCATGTATCACCACTTCCTTTTTATTCTCTTTACTATTATCTTCTAATAGTTCTTCTCTTCGCCTTATTTCATTTAT